>NZ_PSUG01000014.1:0-76635 GCF_002931755.1 Rathayibacter sp. AY2B3
ATGCAGGGGCAGCGGGGGCGGGCGAATCGGGGCTCACGAAATCGATGTCTTCCGTCGGGGGCAGGGGACGAGCGGGCCTCCAGGGAGAGGCACCGCTCGGTTCCGTGAGCGCAGCATGTGCGAACATCACGAATTCATAAAGGATAACCACGGCCGGCGGGATCCGGCCAGAGCCCGCCGCGCACAGGCGTGATCGGGGCACGGCACGCGGCGAGCCCCGACGGGATCCTGCGCTGATCCACCTGCCGACGCACGGAATCCGTGTCGGCCCGACGCGGGAGAGCGGTTACACCTCGTCCGCGCGCAAACGGCGCAGCAGATCCTCCAGCTCGGCGAAGAGGGGCTCCGGCGCCGCGATCAGCAGCCCGGAGCCGAAGGGGGCGCCGTCGAGTCCTGCGACCCGCGCGCCCGCCTCCTCGGCGATGAGGGCGCCGGCGGCGAGGTCCCACGGGTTCAGGCCGCGCTCGTAGTACGCGTTCAGCTGCCCGGTGGCCACCGAGCACAGGTCGAGCGCCGCCGAGCCGATGCGGCGGATGTCGCGGACCGAGCCCAGAAGCTCCTGCACCACGGCGCCCTGGCGCATCCGGCGGCCGGCGTCGTAGCCGAAGCCGGTGCCGACCAGCGCGAGCGAGAGGGAGGAGGGAGCCGAGACCTGCAGGGCGACGCCGTCCCGCTCGGCTCCCCCGCCTCGGCTGGCCGTGGTGACCTCGCCCGTCGCTCCGTTCACGACCGCGCCGGCGAGCGCGGTCCAGGTCGCGGGATCCGGCTCCCCCTCCACCACCGCGATGCTGACCGCGTAGGACGGGATGCCGTAGAGGTAGTTGACGGTCCCGTCGATCGGATCGACGACCCAGGTCAGGCCGCTCGTGCCGCCCCCCGAACCCGACTCCTCGCCGAGGAAGCCGTCGTCCGGTCGCGCCTCGGCCAGGCGCCGGCGGATCAGCTGCTCGACCTCCCGGTCCGCTGCTGTCACCACGTCCTCCGGGGACGACTTCGACGCGGCGATCTCGACACCGTCCTGCCGCCGCTGGCGGGCGAGGTGCGCCGCCTCGACGGCGATCGAGCGGGCGATGGCGAGGAGGGGGGCGTTGTCGCTCATGGCCCCAGCCTAGGGATCGGGCCCATCATGGGGGGATGAGCACCCCGATCGCCCTCACCGGAGCCACCGGAGCCGTGGGCGGCCGCGTCGCGCGCGAGCTCGCCGACGCCGGTCACGCCCTCCGCCTGCTGGTCCGCGACCCGTCCCGCGCGCCCGAGCTCCCCGGGGCGGAGGTGGTGCGCTCCTCCTTCGCCGACGCGGGCGACTCGCTCGAGGGGGTGCGCCTCCTCCTGATGGTCTCCGCCTCCGAGAACGAGGAGCGCCGCGCCGAGCACCTCGCGTTCGTCGACGCGGCCGCCGCCGCGGGCGTCGAGCACGTCGTCTACACCTCCTTCGCCGGAGCCGCACCCGACGCGGTCTTCACCCTCGCCCGCGACCACGCGGCCACCGAGGACGCGATCCGCCGCTCCGGCATGGGCTGGACGTTCCTCCGCGACAACCTCTACCTCGACTTCCTGCCCGCGATGCTCGGCGAGGACGGCGCGATCCGCGGACCCGCGGGATCGGGCCGTGCCGCCGTCGTCGCGCGCGAGGACGTGGCCCGCTCGGCCGCCGCTGTCCTCCGGTCCCCCGCAGAGCACCGCGGAGCCGCCTACGAGCTGACCGGACCCGAAGCGCTCACCCTCGACGAGGTCGCGGCGACCCTGACGGCGGCAGGACGTCCCGCCGTGTTCGTCGACGAGACCCTCGAGGAGGCGTACGCCTCGCGCCGCCGCTGGAACGCGCCGGACTGGCAGCTGGACGCCTGGGTCAGCACCTACTCCGCGATCGCCGCCGGGCAGCTGGAGCACGTCTCGGGCGACGTCGAGCGGCTGACCGGACGGCCGCCGCTCTCCCTCGCGGGGTTCCTGGAGCAGGAGGCGCGGGGCTGAGGCGGCGGCGCAGGCCGAGGTGACGGCGCGCGGGGTGCGGCGGCAGGAAGGACCGCCCCCCCGAGGATCCGCCGGACCGGTGCCGCCCCGGACCGGTGCTGCCCCGACATGCGGAACGCCCCGCGCATCTGATGATGCCGGGGCGTCTGCTGGGTGCTCCTGCTCGGTGGCGAGTGAGGGATTCGAACCCCCGAAGGCTACGCCGTCTGATTTACAGTCAGATCCCTTTGGCCGCTAGGGTAACTCGCCGTGGCGCACCCGACCGTGTGTTCACAACCGGAGGCGCTCAGCAAGGATACCCACGCGACCGGCGGATCGGAAATCGGTGCCGCGAGGGCTCAGTCCGCCTCCGCCGCGTAGCGGGACGCCGCCTCCGCGACCTTCCCCGCATAGCTCCCGGCCGGGTTGTAGGCCGCGATCGCCGCCCGCCAGCCCGACTCCGTCGAGAGGTCGCCGCCGGCGTCGCAGAGGTACCGGGCGGCGGTCACCGCCTGCTGGTCCACGTTCTGCGGATCCCATCCGCTCGACGCCCACGCCATCCAGGTCGCCGGGATGATCTGCAGCGGACCCATCGCCCGGTCGACCTCGGCGTCGCCGTCCAGAGCCCCGCCGTCGTTGTCGGGGACCCGGTCGAAGCGCGTGCCGTCCAGGCGGGGGCCGTAGATCGCCTCCGTCGGCCGCCCGTCCTCGCCCAGCTCGCCGCCGTCGATCGTGCCGTGCCTGCTCTCGACGTAGCCGATGCCGGCCAGGGTCGCCCAGTCGAGGCGGCAGTCGGGGTCGACCGACGCCGTGAGGAGGGCCGTGCCCGCGTAGGCGGTGAGCGCGCGCAGCGGGATGCCGCTCCCTTCGGACGCCGTGCCCAGCCACGCCTCGTCGGCGAGCAGCCGCACGGGCGTCGCCGCGGCCTGCTCGGGATCCTCCAGCACGACGGGGTCGGCCGCGACGGGAGCGGTCGCCGCGGGAGGAACGGTGGACAGGCCCTCCTCGACCGTCAGCGCGGGCGGCCGCTGACCGCAGCCGGCGAGGAGGAGGCCTGCGAGCGGGACGAGGACGAGAACGGGGAGGCGGCGCACTCCTCAGAGGTACCAGCCGCGCCTGGGGCCGGGCTCCGCCACGCCTGAAAGCTAAACTCGGAGCCATGGCAGATTCAACGTTCGACGTCGTCAGCAAGATCGACAAGATGGAGGCGGACAACGCCCTGAACCAGGCCCACAAGGAGGTCGAGCAGCGCTACGACTTCAAGAACGTCGGCGCCTCGATCGCCTGGAGCGGCGAGAAGATCCTGATCAAGGCCAACACCGAGGAGCGGGCGAACGCCATCCTCGACGTCTTCCAGTCGAAGCTGATCAAGCGCGGCATCAGCCTCAAGAGCCTCGACGCGGGCGAGCCCTTCGCCTCCGGCAAGGAGTACCGGATCGAGGCCACCCTCAAGGAGGGCATCGACCAGGAGCACGCGAAGAAGATCAACAAGCTCATCCGCGACGAGGCCCCGAAAACGGTCAAGTCGCAGATCCAGGGCGACGAGCTCCGCGTGTCCTCGAAGAGCCGCGACGACCTCCAGGCGACCATGGCGCTCCTGCGCGGGGCCGACCTCGAGCTCGACCTCCAGTTCGTCAACTTCCGCTGAGGGATGGCGCACTCGGGAGCACGCGCGTGACCGCCGGCATCGACGAGCCCGACCGGCGGGGCCGCTCCGGACTCGACCGGGAGGGCCTCGACCTCGTCGGGAACCCCGACGTGGTCGTGAAGGAGGTCACCCTCCTCTCGAGCGACTGGTACGTCCTCCGCACCACTCGCTTCGACTACCGGCACCGCGACGGCAGCTGGACCACCGAGCAGCGCGAGACGTACGACCGGGGGAACGGTGCGGCGGTCCTGCTCTACGACGCCGAGGCGCGCACCGTCGTCCTGATCCGGCAGTTCCGCTACCCCGCGTACGTGAACGGCGACATCGACGGGATGCTCCTCGAAGTCCCCGCCGGCCTCCTGGACGAGGACGGGCCCGAGGAGGGCGCCCGCCGCGAGGCGTCCGAGGAGACGGGACTCGAGGTCGGCCGGCTCGAGCACGTGTTCGACGCGTTCATGAGCCCCGGCTCGGTCACCGAGAAGCTGCACTTCTACGCCGGGCGCTACCGCGCGGGCACGCGCAGCGGAGCATTCGCCGGACTCGCCGACGAGGGCGAGGACATCGAGGTCCTCGAGCTCTCGTTCGACGAGGCGCTGACCCAGATCGGCGTGCAGATCGTCGACGCGAAGACGATCATGCTCCTGCAGTGGGCGGCCCTGTCCGGCCCGTTCTCGCGCTGACCCTCGGGCGTCGCCGCTCCGGGTGCGTCAGCGCGCGTACTCGGCGAGGGCGCGTCCGGTCAGCGTGTCCGCCGCCGCGAGCCCGACCGGAGTCCCCTCGAAGACGATCGTCCCTCCGTCGTGCCCGGCACCGGGCCCCACGTCGATGATCCAGTCGGCGTGGGCCATCAGGGCGCGGTGGTGCTCGATCACCACGACGGAGTTCCCGGAGTCGACCAGCCGGTCGAGCAGGCCGAGCAGCGTGTCGATGTCCGCGAGGTGCAGACCCGTCGTCGGCTCGTCGAGCAGGTAGACGGATCCGGCCGAGGCCATGTTGATCGCGAGCTTGAGGCGCTGGCGCTCGCCCCCGGACAGCGTGTTCAACGGCTGTCCGAGGGTGAGGTAGCCGAGACCGACGTCGACGAGTCGGGCGAGCACCGTGTGCGCCGGTCCGGTCGCGAAGAACTCCGCGGCGTCGACGATCGGCATCGAGAGCACCTCGTGGATGTTCCTCCCGCGGAGGCGGTACTCGAGCACCTCCGCGGTGAACCGCTTGCCGTCGCACTCCTCGCAGACCGACGAGACGGTCGCGGCGGGGCCCAGCTCGGTGAAGATCATCCCGGCACCCTTGCAGACGGGGCAGGCGCCCGCCGAGTTGGCGCTGAAGAGCGCCGGTCGCACGCCGTTCGCCTTCGCGAAGGCCGCACGGATAGCATCGAGGACCCCGGTGTAGGTCGCCGGATTGCTGCGCCGCGAGCCGCGGATCGGCGACTGGTCGGCCACCACCACGCCGGGCCGACCCGCGAGCGAGCCGTGCAGGAGCGACGACTTGCCCGAGCCGGCGACTCCGGTGACGACGGTCAGCACGCCGAGCGGGACGTCCACGTCGACGCCGCGGAGATTGTGCGTGGAGGCTCCGCGGATCTCGACCGCCCCGGTCGGACGGCGCACGGCCTCCTTCAGCGGGACACGGTGACCGAGATGGCGGCCCGTCAGAGTGTCGGACGTGCGCAGCTGCGCCACCGTCCCCTCGAACCGCAGCTCGCCGCCGTGCGCGCCGGCCCTCGGACCGAGATCGACCACGTGATCGGCGATCTCGATGATCTCCGGCTTGTGCTCGACGACCAGGACGGTGTTGCCCTTGTCTCGCAGGCGGCGCAGAAGCTCGATCATCCGCGAGACGTCGTGCGGATGCAGCCCCGCCGTCGGCTCGTCGAAGACGTACGTGACATCCGTGAGGCTCGACCCCAGATGCCGCACCATCTTGACCCGCTGCGCCTCACCACCCGAGAGGGTGCCCGACTCCCGATCGAGCGACAGATAGCCGAGGCCGACCTGGACGAGGGCGTCGAGTGTCCCGAGGAGGGTCTCGACGATCGGAGCGACGGACGGCGCCTGCAGTCCACGGAGCCACGCGGCGAGGTCGGTCGCCTGCAGCGCGGCGCACTCGGCGATGTTCCGCCCCTCGATGCGCGACTCCAACGCCGCCCGGGTGAGCCGCCCGCCTCCGCACTCGGGACAGGCGGCGAACGTGGCCACCCGCTCGGCGAAGGCGCGGATGTGCGGCTGCGCCGCCTCCTTCGCCAGGTAGAGGCGGGTGACCTTCACGAGGAGGCCCTCGTAGGTCATCGTCATCCCGGCGATGGCCATCTTGGTGGCGGGACGGTGGAGGAACGCGTCCATCTGCTCGGGCGTGAAGTCCGCGATCGGGACATCGGCCGGATACAGGCCCGACTCGGCGAGGCCCTTCCAGTACCAGCCGCCGACGACGAAGTTCGGGATCGCGTCGAGAGCACCGCCCTCGAGCGACTTCGAGCGGTCGATCAGCGCGTCGAGGTCGATGCTCGACACGCGGCCCGTCCCCTCGCACCGGGGGCACATCCCCTCCGGCAGGTTGAAGGAGAACGCACCGCTCGTGCCCGCGTGCGGGTCGCCGATCCGGCTGAAGAGGATCCGGAGCATCGTGTACGCGTCGGTCGCCGTGCCGACCGTGGACCGGCCGTTCGACCCCATCCGCTCCTGGTCGACGACGATCGTGGCCGACAGCCCGTCGAGCGACTCCACGTCCGGGCGGGCGGGCGACCCCATGAACTGCTGCACGAAGGCGGAGTAGGTCTCGTTGATGAGGCGCTGGGACTCGGCCGCGATGGTGCCGAAGACGAGAGACGACTTACCGGAGCCCGAGACCCCGGTGAACACGGTGATCCTCCGCTTCGGGATGTCGACGTCGACCCCCCGGAGATTGTTCTGGCGCGCACCGCGCACCCGGATGACGTCGTGGGGCGCGGGCGTGGTCATGCTGTCTCCGTCCAGAGCGGTGCCCGAAGCCTAGAGGAGGCGCGCGGCGTCCGCGCCGGAACGACGAACGGCCCTCCGAAGTGCATCGGAGGGCCGTTCGGAGAGCTCGCGTCAGAGCGCGGCCGGCTCCGCCCGCGAGATCGCGATCATGTCCTCACGGGGAACGACCTTCACACGCGCACGGCCCTCGGGCTCGCCGAGCGCCATCTCGTGCTCGTCCAGCCGGTGCCAGCCGTCGAGATCCGTGTAGGCGATCTCCCGCTCCTCGAGCAGCGCGACCACGGCAGCCTCCTCGGGGTGCTCGGGCGTCCACCACGACGCCTGATCGTTGAGCACGTGCGCGACCGTCTCCATGGCATCGGACTTGGTGTGCCCGATGAGGCCCACCGGTCCGCGCTTGATCCAGCCGGTCGCGTAGACGCCGTGGACCTGCTGGTCCTCGTCGTCCAGGACCTGGCCCTCACGGTTCGGGATCACACCTCGCATCTCGTCGAACGGGAGGCCGTCGAGCGGTGAGCCGAAGTAGCCGACCGCGCGGTACACGGCCTGCACGGGGACCTCGCGGATCTCACCCGTGCCGCGCACTCCACCCTCGCCGTCCGGCTCGGTGCGCTCGTACCGGATCGCGCCGACCCGACCGGATCCGTCGTCCACGAACTCGAGAGGCTTCGCCCAGAAGTGCAGGTGCAGGCGGCGCGAGGCGCCCCCGACCTCGCGGGTGCGCCACTGGTTGAGCACCCGGTTGATGACCATGACCTGCTTGTTGGTCGCGATGGCGGCCTCCGAAGCGGGATCGAGGTCGAAGTCCTCGTCGGCGACGATCATGTCCACGTCGCGCAGCTCGCCCAGCTCGCGCAGCTCCAGCGGAGTGAACTTCACCTGAGCGGGACCACGGCGCCCGAAGACGTGCACGTCGGTGACGGGAGACGCCTTGAGCCCCTCGTAGACGTTCGGCGGGACCTCGGTGGGCAGGAGGTCCTCGGCGTGCTTCGCCAGCATCCGCGAGACGTCGAGCGCCACGTTGCCGTTGCCGATGACGGCGACGGAGGAGGCCTCCAACGGCCAGGTTCGCGGCACGTCGGGGTGGCCGTCGAACCAGCTGACGAAGTCGGCCGCGCCGTAGGAGCCCTCGAGCTCGACGCCGGGGACGACGAGCGGAGCGTCGCGGACGGCGCCGGTCGCGAAGATCACGGCGTGGTAGTGCCGCTTGAGATCCTCGAGCGTGATGTCGGTCCCGAAGTGCACGTTGCCGAAGATACGGATGTCGCCCCGGTCGAGCACCTCCCGCAGCGCGGTGATGATCCCCTTGATGCGCGGGTGATCGGGCGCGACTCCGTAGCGGACCAGGCCGTAGGGAGCGGGCAGGTGCTCGAACAGATCGATCGAGACGTCGTACTTCTTCTCGGCCTTGATCATGAGGTCGGCGGCGTAGATGCCCGCGGGACCCGCGCCGACGATGGCCAGCCTGAGCTTGGTCATTGCGTTCCTCCTGCCGGGGCGCCGCAGCGCACAACCGGTCTCATTCCTGCGGCGCAGGGCGCGCCGCGACGATCGGGGTCAGCCGTTGCGCTCGACGACGGTGTCGGCGAAGCGCGTCAGCGCCTTGCGGACGGAGCCGTCGGGCAGCGGAGCGAGGGCGGCGACGGCCTCGTCGGCCCAGCGGTGGGCCTCGGAGAGGGTCTGCGCAGTGACGTCGTGATCGCGCAGCTGAGCGATGGCGTCCGAGATGTCGGCGCTCTGCTCCTCCGTGTGCGCGATGGCGTCGTTCGAACGGCTCACGTAGCTCTCGATGCGGGCGAGGAGAGCCGCCGCCTCCCTGTCGGACGAGGCGCGCTCCCGCAGACGCAGGATCGGCAGCGTCGACACACCGGCGCGGATGTCCGTGCCGGGGTTCTTGCCGGTCTCCTCCGGCTGGGGCGAAAGGTCGATGACGTCGTCGACGATCTGGAAGGCGACGCCGATCTTCTCACCGAAGACGCGCATGGCCTCCTCGTACTCCTCCGGAGCCTCCGAGAACGCGACGCCCGTGCGGCCCGCCGCGGCGATCAGCGACCCGGTCTTGTCGGCCAGGACCGACAGGTAGTGCTCGACCGGGTCCTCGCCGTCGGTCGGGCCGACCGTCTCGTGCAGCTGCCCGAGGACGAGCCGCTCGAACGTGTCGGCCTGGAGCCGGATCGCCTTGTCGCCGAGCTCGACCATCAGCTGGTTCGCGCGGGCGAAGAGCAGATCGCCCGTCAAGATGGCCACGTTGTTGCCCCACACGGTCTGGGCCGACGGGACGCCGCGGCGCTTCTCCGCCTCGTCCATGACGTCGTCATGGTAGAGCGACGCGAGATGCGTGATCTCGATCGCCTGCGCACCGAGCAGGACCTGCGGCGTGTTGCCGCGGCCGAGCGACGCGGCCAGGAGGGTGAGCATCGGGCGGACGCGCTTCCCGCCCGCCTCGAGGAGGTACCGGGTGGAGACGTCGGCCACGGCGTCCGCGAAGGACAGCTGCCGGACGAGACCCTCCTCGACCTGCTCCAGTCCCGCGTCTATCGTGCGGGCGAGAGCCCGGTCCGACGAGGAGGAGAAGATGCGCTCGGAGAGGCCGAGCTGCGCCGTCAGAGACGGGCTGCGACGAGCGACGGGCGCAGTGGCGTTCACAGGGAGACCCTAACGTCTCGGCCTGTGCGGACCCCGGTGGTCATCGGGTCGCCGCGATCGGCTTGACGCCGCGGTGCAGCGCCACGATGCCCGCGGTCAGATCGCGGTAGGCCACGCGCTCGAAGCCCGCGGCGCGGAGCCAGGCGGCGACGACGCTCTGCGCCGGCCAGGCCCGGATGGAATCGCCGAGATAGTCGTACGCGGGATTGTTCGACGACGCGAGCCGCACGACGGCGGGCATGACGGTCGACAGGTAGAAGTCGTACGCGGCGGCCAGCGGGGCGATCGGCGGAGTCGAGAACTCGCAGATCACGACCCGGCCGCCCGGCTTCAGCACACGCAGGAACTCGGCGAGCGCCGTCCTGGGCTCGGCCACGTTGCGCAGACCGAACGAGATGGTCACGGCGTCGAACGACTCGTCCTCGAACGGGAGGTCCATCGCGTCGGCCTGGACGAACTCGATCCGGTCGTTGCCCGCCTGACGGCGTCGGCCGACGGCGATCATCCCCGGGGAGAAGTCGGCTGCGACGACCTGGGCACCCGACCGCGCCAGCGACGCGCTCGACGTGCCGGTGCCGGCCGCGATGTCGAGGATGCGCTCACCGGGAGCAGGGTTCACGGCGCGAGTCGTCGCGATCCGCCAGAGCCGGTCGTTCCCCACCGAGAGGAGTCCGTTCACCAGGTCGTAGGCGGGAGCCACAGTGTCGAACATCGAGGCGACCTCGTCGGGCCGTTTGGTGAGGTCTGCCTTCGTCACGATCCGCAAGTCTACGGCGAGACGCGGGACGGCGGCTGTGCATCCGCCGTCCCGCGCCCGGTCGGCGCGCTCCCCCTGGGGAAGCGCCGGGGCCGCCCCGCTCCGCCTCGCGCGGCGGCGCCGGACCGGATCACGGTAGCAACGGAGCCCAGCGCCCCGAGCCCCGCGGCGTGGGACGTCCCACCTTCTGGCGCGGGCGTACCCTGCTGAGGTGACGCTCATCGGCGCTGGAACCCCCCTGCTGCGTGCGGAGACGACTCCTCTGGACTCTCCGCAGTCGCTCCTCTCCCACTCCGACCCGCGACTGCCCCTCCTCTGGCAGCGCGACGGCGCCGGCCTCAGCGGACGCGGCGAGGCCCTGCGGCTCGAGTTCTCGGGGCCGGAACGGCTGCGGGACGCGGCGGCGGCGTGGCGTCGGCTCTGCGACGCGGCGACGGTGGACGACCGGGTCGGACTGCCCGGGACGGGGCTGGTCGCGTTCGGGACCTTCGCTTTCTCGAGCCGATCCGAGGCGACGAGCGTGCTGATCGTGCCGCGGACCGTGATCGGGACGCGCGACGGCCGGTCGTGGCTGACGCGGATCACGATCAGCGAGTCGGAGGGACCGGAGACGCCGGGCGAGGAGCCGCTGGGAGCGGAGTACCACGTGCCGCTCTCGCCGGGTGCTCTGTCGCCGGACGGGTACCGCGAGGCGGTGGCCGCAGGCGTGGAGGCGATCCGGGCGGGAAAGCTGTCCAAGGTCGTGATCGCGCGCGATCTGCAGGGGCGGCTTCCTCCGGGCGCGGACCTGCGTCGGATGCTGGGTGCGCTCACCGAGCGCTACCCGGACTGCTGGGGCTTCGCCGTGGACGGATTCCTCGGCGCCAGTCCGGAGACGCTGGTCGCGGTCGATCGGGGCGAGATCTCGGCGAGGGTGCTCGCGGGCACAGCTGCCCGAGGAGAGGACCCGCTCGCCGACGCCCAGGTGGAGACCGCTCTGCTCGCGAGCCCGAAGGACCGCTCGGAGCACGCTTTCGCTCTCGCCAGCCTGGTCCGGGAGCTCGAGCCCCACACGCGGAAGCTGACGGCCGGCGTCGCCCCGTTCACGCTCCGCCTGCCGAACCTCTGGCACCTCGCGACGGACGTGCGAGGGATTCTGGACGACTCCTCCAGTGCGCTCGATCTCGTCGACGCTCTGCATCCGACCGCGGCAGTGGCCGGCACTCCGACCGCCGACGCCCTCGCGCTCATCGAGCACCTGGAGCCCTTCGACCGCGGTCGGTACGCAGGACCCGTCGGCTGGATCGACGGCAACGGCGACGGCGAGTGGGCCGTCGGCCTCCGGAGCGCCGAGGTCACGGCCGAGGGCGCGGTCACGGCCTGGGCGGGCGCCGGCATCGTGGCCGACAGCGTGCCCGACTCCGAGCTCGCCGAGACCCGGATGAAGTTCCGGCCGATCACCGACGCGCTCGCCTGACGTACGTCGGGAGTCGCTGAGGCCGTCGACCACCCGGCCGCTGTCCCGCCGCTGCCTAGCCCGCCGGGTCTCCGTCGAGCCGGGGCACGACCGGCCGTCGTCCTGCGCCCTCCGGCGGACGCCCGGGCAGCGCCGGCGGTCGGGTCGTCACGCGTCGGCCCGTCGGTGTGGTCCAGTCCGCTGTGCCGTCCGGATGGAGCAGATACGTCCACCGGTCGCCGTGGCGCACGTGGTGGTGGGCGACGCACAGTGAGGCGAGGTTCTCGGGTGCCGTCTCTCCCCCGTTGCGCCATTCGACGCTGTGGTCGGTCTCCGTCGAGGACGCCGGCCGGGTGCAGCCCGGGAAGCGGCAGGTCTGGTCGCGGAGGCGGACCAGCAGCCTCATTCTCGGCGGCGGGAGGCGGTGGCGGCGCCCGACGGAGACGACCGCTCCGGTCTCCTCGTCGGTCAGCACCGGGGTGAAGGCGGCGTCGTCGTCGATCAGCGCTCGCACCGCCTCGGCGGGGATCGGCCCGTAGCCGTCGAGTTCAGCGGCCGCCTCGTCGTCGCCCGCGGCGGTGCTCGCCGCTACGGTGACTCTCACCTCGGCCCGCGGCCCCGTCGAGGGCGCCGCGGCTCCCTCCGGAGTGGTCCCCGCCACGTCCCCGTGGCAGAGCAGGTCGGTCCACGCGTCGGCGCGGAGTTGCGCCAGCGTCCGCAGATCGCGCTCCCCTTGGCCGCCGTCGCGCAGATCTCTCGCGATGCGGTCGAGCCGGGCGAGTGCTCCGACGGCCTGAGGCGCGGGGACGTGCGCGCAGACCGTCGCCATGCCGTCGATCCCGGCCGTCAGCCACACCCGGCGGTCCTCCCGGGCGCGAGCGTGTCGCTCCATGAGGGGTTCGTCGTGCAGCTCCTCCCGCACCCGCGCGAGGGCGTGGCGCAGCTGCCCCGGGGTCAGCGTCTCGGCGAGGTCGACGGCCCGGTCGTCGTAGGCCGCGCGCGCCGCTGCCGGGAGGGTCGCCGCGACGGAGCAGATGAGCTGGCCGGCCTCCCAGCGCATCCTGGCGTGGGCGAGCGCGGCACGGGTCCGCGGCAGCTCCTCCATCAGGAGCGAGGCGTGCAGCAGCTCCCTGGCGGCGGTGCGCTCGGAGATCCCGAGGGCGACGGCGAATTCGGCTCGGATCGACCGGTCGACGAGGTCCGTCGCATCCTCGTCGCGCGCCGAGGAGCCTCGGGCGAACGCCTCGGGACAGGTCAGCGCTGTGCGGTGTCCCGCGTGCAGCGCCTCCGCCGCGGACAGGAGCACCGGGGAGGCGCTCCTCGCGAGCGCCGCCGCCCGGTCGCCGAGGGCGAGGACTTCTCCTCGCACGGTCTCCGCATCAGCCATGCCTCCAGCGAAGCAGCAGCAGACGGGCTCCGGAGCTCGAACGAGGCGTCCCGGGGAGAACCGCGCCCGAGGACGACCTGTGGAGGACCGTCCGACCGGACCCGTGCGGACTCAGCGCTCGAGCCGGATCTCCACGATGCCCGGCCCGTCGCCCGGCGAGGTCAGCGCCTGCTCCAGCTCGCCGCGCGTCGCCGCACGGCGGTGGCCCCACCCGTAGGCGCGCGCGAGAGCCTCCAGGTCGGCGTTCTGCGGAGTGAACTGCACGCGGTCGAACGCGTCGGGATGCGAGCTCGACGCGACCTCGAGCCCGTCGAAGATCGTGCCGCCCCCGTCGTTCACCACGACGAGCTGCACGCGCGGTCGCCGCTCACCGGGCGGGAGGAGGAGGCCGCCGGCCTCGTGGAGCAGAGTGAGGTCGCCGAGGACCGCGCGGGTGACGCCGCCCGCTCCCTGCTCGGTGGCCTGCGAGGCCACCGCGATGCCGAGCGCGGTCGAGATCGTGCCGTCGATGCCGGCGAGGCCGCGGTTCGCCAGAACGGAGATGCGCTTGCCCGGCAGAGTCCCGTCGGCGACGCGGATCAGTCGCGAGGCTCCGAACAGGAGCCGGTCGTGCGGCCAGGTCACCTTCCAGACCGCGGCGACGACGAACTCCCGGGTGAGCGGTGCCCTGATCGCGGCGAGGGCGTTGCGCGCGTAGCCGCGGCGGTCCTCGACCGACATCGACCCCGCGTCGGGGACCTCGTCCAGCTCGTCGGGATCGACCGTCAGGGCGCGGCTCGCGGACACCCAGGATCCGGCCCAGGCGCGCTCGCCGCGCTCGGGACGCGGCGACCCCTCGGGGCGGACCACGTCGACGCCTCCGACGCGTCGGGCGCGCCGGCCGGGGTTGTAGAACTGCTCGCGCACGGGGTCGACGACGATCACCTCGACTCCCTCGCGCCGCAGCAGCTCGGGGACCTCGCGGGAGAGCGTCGGGTGGCCGAGCACGATCGCCCGGCGGATGCGTCCGCCGAAGTCCGGCTCGCCGAGCAGGCGCCGCCAGGCGACGACGAGCTGCGGCCCGAAGCGGGCGCCGGAGGAGACCTCGGCCAGCAGCGGCCAGTCTCCCGCGCGCGCGACGTCCTCGGCCTCCGCGCCCGCCTTGTCGCCGGCGATGACGACAGTGAGCGGCTCACCCGGCCCGGCGGTCACGACGGCACGCGGGGTCCCGGATCCGATCGCGGGCGACGAGACCGGTTCGATCCGCTCGATGTCCGGCAGAGCGGAGGAGAGCGGATCGCGGAAGGCGAGATTGAGGTGGACCGGCCCGCGTCGCGCGGCGGCGACGGCCCGATCGGCGAGCGCCCGCGCGTCCTCGGGCCGGGAGTCGTCGTCCGGAGCCGCCACGTCCTCGAACAGGCGCACGGCACGCCCGTACAGCTCGCGCTGCTCGGCCGTCTGGTTGGAGCGGATGCCGCGCAGCTCGTCGGGACGGTCGGCCGTGAGGACGATCATCGGCACGTCCGAGGCGTCCGCTTCGAGCACGGCCGGGTGCAGGTTCGCGGTCGCCGTGCCGGAGGTCGTGATCACGAGCGCCGGCATCCGGGATTCGAGGGCGAGGCCCAGCGCCAGGAACCCGGCGGAGCGCTCGTCGATCCGCACGTGCAGCCGGACGTCGCCGCGGGTCTCGAGCTCTGCCGCCACCAGGGCGAGCGCCTGCGAGCGGGAGCCCGGAGCGACGACGACGTCGCGGACGCCGAGCGCGACGAAGCGGGTGAGGAGGTCGACCGCGAATCGGGTGGAGGGGGCGACCGGCCTGTGCTCAGGCATCCCGGCGGCCGGGGCCGTCGGCCTCGCCCTGCTCGTCCATGTCGGCGAGGTCGCGCTCGAGCTGGGCGATGCGCTCGGCCTGCAGGCGCTCCTCCTCGGGGTCGCGCTCGGTGCGGAGCGTGCCGAGGAAGTCGGGGTCGTCATCCGGAGCGGTGTAGCGGCGGCCGGCGGCGCGCTGCTTGCGGGGCCGGCCGATCCAGAACCACAGTCCCGCACCGATGACGGGGAGGATGAGCACCACCAGGAGCCAGGACCACTTGGGGATCGCACGCACGGCGTGACGGTTGCTCATCGCGACGTCGATCACGGTGTAGACCGTGAAGACGGCGAGGGCCACGAGCAGGCCGATGACGAGGCGGATCATGGACACGAGTCTACGTCCGGCACCCTCGTCGGGGAGGGTCCGCACGGACGCTGGACAGGAGGCTCCCACGGTGCTCACGGAAGTGCGTGCAGGGGCCGACGTACACTGTCCCGGTGAAACTGAGCCGCGCGGTCGTCGTCTACTCGCTCCTGCGCCTGGCCATGTTCGCCGGCGTCTTCGTGCTGGTGTACCTGCCGGCGCGCACCTTCGTCGACTCGGAGCTGACGGCCGCGGTCACCGCTGGCTTCGTCGCCGCGATCGCGAGCCTGTCCCTCTCGTACATCCTGCTGAGGAAGCCCCGTGAGCGCATCGCGGAGGCGATCTACGAGCGGCGCAAGGACGTCCCGCGCGCCCCGACCGACGACGACGTCGAGGACGCCGCGGTCGACGCGACCCGCGACGAGCGCTGAGCTCCCGTCCTCGATCGCGGGCGGACCGCCGGCGAGCGCTTCCCGGGGACCCCGGCCGGCGAGCACCCCGTCCCGGGCACGGACCGACACCCGCACCCCGCCCTCGGCCGCGGACCGGCGCCGGCACCCTTCCCCGCCCTAGAACGCCAGCGCCGCCCCGAGGATCGCCGCGTAGGCGAGTCCGCCGAGGCTGGTCAGCTGCAGCGCCAGGATGAGCTCCTTCGCCGTCTTGGCCGTCAGGGTGATCAGGATGGCCGGCAGGATCATCAGCAGCACGAAGAGCGTCAGCCACGCCAGCGGGTAGAACAGCGCGAGGATCACCGCGATGCCGAACGGGATCAGCACGAATCCGGTGTAGATCGCCCGGGACACGGCCGGTCCCGCGAGGACCGCGAGGGTCCGCTTGCCCGAGAGGCGGTCGGTCGGGATGTCGCGGATGTTGTTGACCATGAGCACGGCGCAGGCGAACAGGCCCGCCGCCACGGCGCCGAGCCACGACTCCTGGTTGGTGCGGCCGATCTGCACGAAGGTGGTGCCGACAGTGGCGACCAGGCCGAAGAACACGAAGACGAAGAGCTCGCCCAGCCCGAGGTAGCCGTAGGGACGGCGTCCGCCGGTGTAGAACCAGCCGGCAGCGATCGCCGCCGCGCCGACGATCAGGAACCACCACTGCCCCGAGAGGGCGGTGAGCACGAGGCCGGCGACGGCCGCGATCCCGAAGAAGACCAGGGCGACGGTGAGCACCTGACGGGGTTTTGCCGCTCCGGAGCCGGTCAGCCGCGAGGGTCCGACGCGATTGGCGTCGGTGCCGCGCACGCCGTCGGAGTAGTCGTTGGCGTAGTTGACGGCGATCTGCAGGGCGAGCGAGACGGCCAGGCAGAGCAGGGCGCGCACCCAGTGCCAGCCCTCGTCGACGACCTGGGTCGCTCCGGTGCCGATGAGCACGGGGGCGACGGCCAGCGGGAGGGTGCGGAGGCGGGCGCCGGCGATCCACTCGCGGGGACCGGCGGGCTTCACGACGACCGCTCGCGGGCTGCCCCCGGGGCGGCCGCTGGAGGACTTCTTCTTGCGACTCGTACTCGACACGGAGGGAATCCTACCCACCGGCCCGTCGACGCTCGGAGCCGGTCAGCCCTGCGCGGCGAGCACCTCGAGGGCGCGGCGGTCGGGCTTCCCGGAGGCGAGGAGGGGGATGCGGGCGACCGGAAGCACGGCCGCGGGAGCGGCGGCGCGCCCGAGGCGGTCGGCGATCAGGGCGCGCAGGTCCGCGAGCGCGGGAGCCTCCTCCGCCGTGACGACGACCGGGACCTCGCCCCACTGCTCGTCCGCCCGCCGCACGACGACCGCGTCGGGGACGGTCCCCTCGCGGAGCACGGCCTCGACGGCGTCGAGCGAGACCTTCTCTCCGCCCGACACGATCACGCGGTCCAGCCGGCCGGTCACCCGGAGGCGCCCGTCGACGACGGTGCCCGCGTCGCCGGTGCGGTACCAGCGCTCCCCGTCGAGCTCGAGGAAGGCGGAGGCGCTGCGCTCGTGGTCGATCGCGCCGTCGGCGTCGAGGTAGCCCTCCGCGAGGGTCGGGCCACCGAGCAGCACCTGGCCGTCCTCGACGCGCATCCGCACGTCGTGGAGCGGGACGCCGTCGTAGACGCAGCCGCCGGACGTCTCGCTCGAACCGTAGGTCAGGCGGATGCGCACGCCGAGGGCCGCGGCGCGGTCCCGCAGCGGCTGCGGCGTCGCCTGGCCGCCGATCAGGAGGGCGTCGAACGAGCGGAGCGCCTCGGCCGCGGAAGGATCGCGCTCGGCGAGGTCCAGCAGCCGCGCGAGCTGGACCGGGACCAGCGAGGAGTAGCGCCGCTCCCCCGTCGGCATCGTCCGGGCGAGAGCGAGGAAGGCGGCCGCGTCGAAGCCGCCGGCCGGGAGGACCACCGGGTCGGCCTCCGCCGTCAGCGACCGGACGAGGACCTGCAGGCCCGCGACGTAGTGCGTCGGCAGGCAGAGCAGCCAGCGTCCCGGCCCGCCCAGCTCGGCGAGGGTCGCGGAGGCGCTGGTGAGCAGGGCCGCTGTCGAGAGCGCGACCCGCTTGGGCGGCCCCGACGAGCCCGAGGTCTCGACGACAGCGGCGACGCGCTGCGGCACGACGGCGTCATCGGAGGCCGTCGCAGCACCGGGGGCGGACACGCGGATCGCCGGGCCGCTGCCGTCCAGGGCCGCGCGCAGAGCGAGGAGGACGGCCTCGACCGTCGCGTCGACACCGGCGAGCGGGCGGGTCACCTCGACGCCGTCCTGCTCAGAACTGCCACGGGAACGGCGACCAGTCGGGCTCGCGCTTCTCGAGGAAGGAGTCGCGTCCCTCGACGGCCTCGTCGGTGCCGTAGGCGAGGCGCGTGGTCTCGCCCGCGAAGAGCTGCTGACCCACGAGCCCGTCGTCCACGGCGTTGAACGCGTACTTCAGCATCCGGATGGCCGTGGGCGACTTGGTGAGGATCGTCTCGGCCCACTCCACCGCGGTCGTCTCGAGCTCGGCGTGCGGTACGACCGCGTTCACGGCGCCCATCTCGTAGGCGCGCTGCGCGGAGTACTCCCGAGCGAGGAAGAACACCTCTCGCGCGGCCTTCTGCCCGATCTGGCGGGCGAAGTACGCGGAGCCGTAGCCCGCGTCGAAGGAGCCGACGTCGGCGTCCGTCTGCTTGAAGCGCCCGTGCTCGGCGGAGGCGAGGGTGAGGTCGCAGACCACGTGCAGCGAGTGCCCGCCTCCCGCGGCCCAGCCGGGGACGGCCGCGATGACGACCTTCGGCATGAAGCGGATGAGGCGCTGCACCTCGAGGATGTGCAGGCGGCCGTTCCGGGCGGAGTCGATGCCCTCGGCGGTCTCGCCGTCCGAGTACCGGTAGCCGTCGCGGCCGCGGATCCGCTGGTCGCCGCCGGAGCAGAACGCCCAGCCTCCGTCGCGCGGGCTCGGGCCGTTGCCGGTCAGGATGACGACGCCGATGCGCGGGTTCGTGCGGGCGTCCTCGAGGGCGCGGAACAGCTCGTCGACCGTGCGCGGCCGGAACGCGTTGCGGACCTCGGGCCGGTCGAACGCGACCCGCGCGATGCGGCCGGAGCGGTCGTGGTGGTAGGTGATGTCCTCGAGTGCGTCGAAGCCGTCGACGGCCTCCCAGCGGTGCGCGTCGAACAGTTCGGAGACCTGCGTGCTCATGCCACGACCCTACTGATCCGGACTGCACGGCGACTCGACACCGTCCGGGCAGACGGAAGGGGACCCCGCTCCCGCGGAGTCCCCTTGCCGGTGCTCGCCGCTACTTGGCGGCGGAGGTGGTGCGGTTCTCGGCCGACACCATCCAGGCGTACTGCTCGAGGCTCTGGATGATCGCGTGGAGGAGGTCCGCGCTGGTCGGGTCCTCCTCGTCCACCTGGTCGTGGACCTCGCGCATGGTGGCGGCGGTGTTCTCGAGGCGGATCGTGACCAGGTCGACGGTCTCGGCCGTGTCGATCTCGCCGTGCGGGTACTCGGGGAGGGTGGTCGTCGCCGCGACGGTGTCGCTGCGGCCGTCCGGGATCCCGTGGAGGGCGCGCATGCGCTCGGCGATGTCGTCGCTGAACTCGCGCGCGGCCTCGATGATCTCGTCGAGCTGCAGGTGGAGGTCGCGGAAGTTCTTGCCGACCACGTTCCAGTGGGCCTGCTTGCCCTGGACGTGGAGCTCGATCAGATCGACGAGGACGATCTGGAGGCTGTCGAGCAGCTCCTTGGAGGCCTTGAAGCCCTTCTCGGCGTTCTGGCGGCGGCTGGTCTTGGCACCGGAGCCCGCGGGGGCTTCGACGTGGCGTTCGAGGGTGGTGGTCATGGACCGTTCCTTTCTCTTGCAGTGCCGGGCGCGGTGTCCCGCCCCGAGTCTGGCTTCTTCGGCTGGACAGCGCCCGCACGCGCGGGGTGCGCGCGCTGGGCGGGGCCCGTGGTTGCGGGGATCAGATCGTGGCGACGGATCCGGAGTCGACGCGGTAGTTCGAGCCGTTCACGAACGAGGCGCGGTCGGAGCAGAGGAAGGCGATCACGGCTGCGACCTCCTCCGCCTCGCCCCGGCGCTTCAGCTCCATGTACGGCCGCTCCTCGTCGAGGAAGGACGAGATCGCCTCGTCGACCGAGGTGCCCCTCTGCTCGGCGCGCTCGGACATCATCGCGTCGGTCATCGGAGTGCGGATGAACGCGGGCGAGACCGTGTTCACGAGGAGGCCCTCCTGCGCGTAGGAGCGCGAGAGGCCCTTGGCGAAGGCGAGGACGCCCGCCTTCGCGGCGCAGTAGGGCAGTTCGTCGTCGTAGGGCTGCACGGCGTCCTCGGAGGCGGTGAGCACGAGCCTGCCCCAGCCTCCGGAGCGGAGGTCGGGGAGGAACTCGCGCACGAGCCGCACGGGCCCGAGCAGGTCGACCTCGAGGGTGCTGGTCCAGCCCTCGTCGTCGATCTCGTGGAAGAGGCCCTGCGCCCCCGTGACCCCGGCGCACTGCACGAGGATGTCGATCCCGCCGACCGCTCCCGCCACCCGGCGGTGCAGCTCGGCGAGCTGCTCCGAGCTGGTGACGTCGGCGGCGAAGGCGTGCAGGCGTCCCTCCGGAGCATCGAGCCCGGCCGCGGCCCGGTCCAGCTCCGCCTGGTCCTTGTCGGTGATCACGACGGTCGCGCCCTCGGCGAGGAGGAGCTGCGCCGTGGCCAGGCCGATGCCGGAGTCGCCTCCGGTGACGAGGGCGGTGCGGCCGGTGATTCCGAGGTCCATGCTGAGGTGCTCCTTGTGGGTGCGGTGCGAGGGGGTGGTTCCGGTCTACGCCCCTCGGGGCCGGCCCTCAACGGGTTGCGCGGAGGCCGTGGGCGGGGTTACGCGCGATCGGTCTCCTCGGGCGCCAGCTGCTCGATCGTGATGGCCGCGTTGATCAGCGCGAGGTGGCTGAGCCCCTGCGGCAGGTTGCCCCAGAAGGCCAGGTCGTCGACCGCGATCATCTCGGACATGATCCCGACGTCGTTCGGGACCGTGGCGACGAGCTCGTCCATCAGGGCGACCGACTCCTCGTGCCGACCGACGCAGGCCAGGGCGGAGGCGAGCCAGAACGAGCAGGCCACGAAAGGGTGCTCCTCGCCCTCCATGCCGGAGTAGCGGAACAGCAGCGCGCCGCGGCCCAGCTCCTTCACCAGGGCGTCGATGGTCGAGACCATCCGCTCGCCGCGCTCGTAGCCGCTGGGCGCGTGCAGGAGCACCGAGGCGTCCAGCTCCTCGCTGCCGGGGTACATCACGTAGGAGCCGAGCTCCTCGGACCAGCAGTGCTCCTCGATCCACTCGCGGATGCGGTCCCGCTCGAAGCGCCAGCGCTCGGGGCTGCCCGCGACCTGGCCGAGCTCCGCCAGGTGCACGGCCGCGTCGAGCGCCTGCCAGCAGCCCATCTTCGAGGAGGTGTAGTGCTGCTCCTCCTCCAGCTCCCACATGCCCGCATCGCGGTTGCGCCACAGGTCGCAGGTGGTGTCGGCGACGCGGGCGAGGAGCCGACCGGTCTGGATGTCGAGGACGTTGCCCTCGTCGACGTAGATGCGGCAGATGTCGAAGAGGTCGCCGAAGACGCCCAGCTGCAGCTGGCTCTGCGCTCCGTTGCCGGCGACGACCGGTCCGATGCCGGCGTAGCCCGGGACGTCGAACTCCTCGAGCACGGTCGGCATGGAGCCGTCGAGTCCGTAGAAGATGTGCAGGTCCGGCCCGTGCGCCTTGATCGTGCGGAGGAGCCAGGACAGCGCGGCGTGCGTCTCCTCGCGAAGGCCGAAGCGCACCAGCGCGTGCATCGTGTACGCGGCGTCGCGCACCCAGGCGAAGCGGTAGTCCCAGTTCTTCCCGCCGTTGGGCGACTCCGGGAGCGAGGTGGTCGCGGCCGCCGCGATGGCCCCGGTGGGCGAGTAGATCAGCAGCTTGAGCGCGAGGGCGCTGCGCTGGACGGCCTCGGACCACGGGCCGTCGTAGGAGAACTCCTCGGACCAGTCCTGCCAGCTGCGGATGGTGCGGTCGATGCCGCGGTCGACGTTCTTCGCGACGGGGAAGTGCAGCGGCTCGTCGTGCGTGGCCGAGACGACCAGGACGTGCCGCACCGCGTCCTTCCCCGCGGTCACGACGAAGGATCCCGTCAGCTCGTCGCCGGCACCGGAGGGCGCGTCGTCTCCGTCGGGCCCGTGCTCCTGGCCGGTGACGCCGATGGTGATGTCGCCGGCGCGGATGAGCGAGCGGCCGTCGGCGTTCTGGATCCACGGGGAGAACCGGCCGAGACCCGTCCCGGGGCGCACGGCCCACCGCATCCGCACCTCGCCGTCGACGCCGTCCACGCGGCGCGCGAGCTCGGCCCACGGGAGGCGGCCGGCGATCCCGGTGACGAGCGCGTCCGTCACGCGGACGGTGCCCGACTCGGTGGTGAAGGTGGTCTCGAGGACGTTCGTGTCGCGGATGTAGGCGCGCGAGACCTCGGCGGGCTCCTCGGGGGCGAGCTCGACGCAGCCGCCGGACTCGGCGTCGATCAGGGCGGCGAAGGCGGGGGTGGAGCCGAGGTCCGGGACGGGCATCCAGTCGACGCTGCCGTCCTTCGCGATCAGGGCGACCGTCCGACCGTCTCCGATCGCGGCGTAGTCGCGCAGGGGCCTGGTCGAGCGGGGTGCAGCCATCCCCTCACCGTAGGGCGCGGGCGGTGCGCCGATGCGGGCTTGCGGGCGGACGGGCTTGCTTGTAGCGCCCGGTCAGGTCGCGGCGACTCCGCCGTACTCCTCGAGGCGGTCGGTGAACTCGCCGCGGTCCTCGTCCTGCAGGACCCCGTTCGCGTACCCCGCGAGGAACGCGCCCTGCGGGTCCGGTGAGAGGCCGACTCCGTCGAGCATGTCGGCGACCAGGCCGGTCGGATCGGCGTCGAGGTCCACGAGGCCCAGCTCGATCGCGGGCACGAGGTCGGCGGAGGAGCGCGCGGTGACGATCCAGAGCGCGGCCGAGGCCTCCTCGTCCGAGAGGTCGCCGTCGAGCTCGTAGCCCGCCTCCGACCACTCCTCGGGGGTGTCGGCCACCTCGACGTCGTCGAAGCCGAGGGGCGAGAGCGCTGCCGTGAAGCGGTCGACCGCCGCCTGCCTATCGGCGTCGGTCGAGACGTCGGCGGCGGCGTACTCGGTCGCCGAGATGTAGTCGTAGAGGAGGGAGGGCCCGCCGTAGGCGTTCTGCGACTGCTCGTAGTACTCGTCGTCGGCCGAGGTCCACTCCTCGGGGACGGCGCCCTCGACGGCCGCGACGGCCTTCTCGGCACTCGCGCGCACGTCCTCCGCGGACGGCTGGCCGAGGATCGTCGCGGCGTCGCCGTCCTGGTAGCCGGGGTAGTCGTAGAGCGGATCGGACGGGTCCCCGCTGCCGAACGGGTCGTCCGTCGGGTCGCCGAACGGCTCGGCCGGAGCGCTCGTCGACGCGCTGCCGGCGGCGGAGTCGAGCGCGCCGCCCACTCCGACGGCGACGACCGTTCCGAGCACGCCGGTGTAGACGACGCCCACGAGCAGGCTCGTCCCGAGCGCGATCCAGGCGCCTCTCCCGAGCGGTCGAGGGGAGGGGGAGGAGCCCTGCGTCGGCCCCGGGGCGGGCACGGGCGGCGGGCTCATCGGCATCTGGCTCATCGCACTCCTCCGGACTCCAACGGCAGCCTCGTCAGTCTGGCACCTCGGCGGGCGCTCGGAGGAGGGACCCCGGGGGCTTGCGCGCGCGGCACGGACCTCGTGCGCCCGGGTGGCCGCTGCGCCGCCCCGGCCGGTGGACAATGGCCGGATGGACGACGTCGTACCCGCCTCCCCGCTCCCCTCCCTCGGCGAGCTCGACGCGGGACTCCGCGTCGTCGCCCTGCCGCTGCGCACCCGCTTCCGCGGCGTGGACCGCCGCGAGATCGCGCTGGTGCGCGGCCCCGAGGGCTGGACCGAGTTCTCGCCCTTCCTCGAGTACGGCGCGGAGGAGTCGGCGGCGTGGCTCCGGGCGGCGATCGACTACGGCTGGAGCGAGCAGCCGGCACCGCTCCGCGATCGCATCCCGGTGAACGCGACCGTCCCGGCCGTCGCGCCGCACGAGGTCGCCGCAGTGCTGGAGAGCTATCACGGCTGCCGCACCGCGAAGGTGAAGGTCGCCGAGCGCGGCCAGACGCTGGCCGACGACGTGGCGCGGGTCGTCGAGGTCCGTCGCCTGCTCGGTCCGGAGGGCCGGATCCGCGTGGACGCGAACGGCGGCTGGAACCTCGACGAGGCCGAGCACGCCGTCCACGCCCTCGCGGAGTCCGACCTGGAGTACATCGAGCAGCCGTGCGCGAGCGTCGACGAGCTGGCGGAGCTGCGCTACCGGGTGAAGTACATGGGCATCCCGATCGCCGCCGACGAGAGCGTCCGCAAGGCCGCCGATCCGCTCGCCGTCGCCCGGGCCGGAGCTGCGGACCTGCTCGTCGTGAAAGCCCAGCCGCTCGGGGGGACGCGTCGGGCGCTGGCCCTCGTCGCCGAAGCGGGGCTGCCGGCGGTGGTCTCGAGCGCGATCGACAGCTCGGTCGGACTCGCGATGGGCGCCGCCCTGGCCGCGGCCCTCCCCGAGCTGCCCTTCGACTGCGGTCTCGGCACCGCGTCCCTCCTCGCCGCGGACGTCACGGAGCGGCCGCTGCGGCCGGTCGACGGCAGCATCCCCGTCGGCCGCGTGGAGGTCTCGGAGGAGCTCCTCTCCCGCCACGCGGTGTCGCCGGAGCGACTCGCCTGGTGGCGGGCGCGGCTCCGCGACTCCTACGCGCTGCTCTGATCGTCGGCGGCGGGCGCCGTGTCGGAGGGGCGGCAGAATGGGAGCGTCGGCCGCCGGTGCCCGACGCGTCCCCCACCCTCGAGCATCGGAGCCCCGTGAGCGCATCGACCGTCCCCGTCTTCCTCGACTGCGACACCGGCATCGACGACTCGCTCGCCCTGGCCTACCTCCTCCGCTCGCCCCGGGCCCGCCTCGTCGGGATCAGCACGGTCAGCGGCAACACCGACGCCCGCCGGGCCGCCGTCAACAGCCTCGGCCTGCTCGCGCTGGCCGGTCGCGACGACGTGCCGGTCGCCGTGGGGGCGCACCACTTCCTCGAGGAGTACTACGCCGGCGGATCCCCGCACGTCCACGGCGACGACGGGATCGGCGGGGTCGCGCTGCCCGCGGGCGGCGAGCCGGTCGACGAGGATCCGGCCGATCTGCTCCTCCGTCTCGCCCGCGAGCACGAGGGAGAGCTGCGGCTGGTCGCGATCGGCCCGCTGACGAATCTCGCTCTCGCCCTCCGCGCGCACCGGGAGATCGCGTCCCTCGTCCACTCGGTGACCGTGATGGGCGGAGCGGCGCTGGTCCCCGGCAACGTGACCGCCGTGGCGGAGGCCAACATCTGGCACGACCCGGCGGCCGCCGCCGAGGTCGTCGCGGCCGACTGGGACCTCACGCTCGTGCCCCTGGACGTGACCATGCGGCACCTGCTGACGGAGGAGGACCGCGGCGTGCTGCTCGCGTCGCCCGATCCCCTCGCGCAGGCCATCGGGCAGGCGCTCGACTTCTACTTCGACTTCTACGTCGGCCACTTCGGCGAGCGCACCGCCGCCATGCACGACCCCATGGCCGCCGCGATCGCCGTCGACGCCGTCGCTATCACCTCGGCCCCCCGCGTCCACGTCACGGTCGACGCCACCCACGGCCCCGGCCGCGGCCAGACCGTCGCCGACCTCCGCGGCATCTATCGCGGCGTCCACCCCTCCGACGCCCGCACCCGCGTCGTCCTCGCCCTCGACGCCCCCTTCGCCCCCCACCTCATCGACGTCGTCACCGCCGTCTGACCGGTCCGCCGGCGCCCCCGGCGTCCCGCTGCGCCCGCTGAGGGCATTCGACCGGCACCGCTCCGGCCACGGTCCGTCCGCGCCCCGGATCGGACACGCGCATCCTGCTGGACGCTCGATCAGCAGGCATCGCCCACGCGCATCCGTGCCATGGGATCTCGAATCAGCCGCCCGCACGCCCGTGTCACGAGATCTCGATGCGCGCACTGCCCTCGCTGCTCGATCAGCCTGTCCCGGCGACCGCCCCCCTTCCGGGCCCGTCCGCGAAGCGGAGCCCGCCCGATCCCGACCGCGAGCTGACGCCGGTCGGACCGCGTCCGCCGAGCAGAACCCCCAGAACTCGCTCGCGAAGCGCACCCCGCCGGTCCCGACCGCGAGGCGCAGCGCACCCGCACTCGACCGCGAAGCGGAAGCCCCCCCCCGAACCCGACCGCGAAGCGGAGCCCCCCTCAGCGGCGACCGCGAAGCGGAGCCGTCATCGGTCCACGTCCTAGGGCTGGGTCGGCGGGGCCTGGTGGGGTCGATCGCAAGGCGGAGGCGTCGGGCGTAGCGGCGCTACGTTCGTCGCCGACAACGCCGCGAGCGGCCCCACCAGGCCCCGCCGATCACATGCCGGTGTCGAGGCCGGAGTAGGCGTGGAGTCCCTTGAAGAACACGTTGACGACGCCGAAGTTGAACATGACGGCGGCGAAGCCGACGATGGCGAGCCAGGCGGAGGGGGTGCCGCGCCAGCCGCGGGTGGCGCGGGCGTGGATGTAGCCGGCGTAGATGGTCCAGATGATGAAGGTCCAGACCTCCTTGGTGTCCCAGCCCCAGTAGCGGCCCCAGGCCTTCTCGGCCCAGACGGCGCCGGCGATGAGGGTGAAGGTCCAGAGGATGAAGCCGAGGATCGTGACGCGGTAGGCGAGGTTCTCGAGGGTGAGGGAGCTGGGGAGGGTGCGCAGGAAGCGGAGGACCGAGCGGGGGCTGTCGCCGGAGGATTCGCGGCGGGCCTGGAGGAGCTGGGTGACCGAGAGCGCGAAGCCGAGGGCGAAGAAGGCGGTGCCGAGGATCGCGACGAGCACGTGGATCACGAGCCAGTACGACTGGAGTGCCGGCGGGAGCGGGACGACGGCGACGTAGTAGTTGACGGTCGCGATGCCGAGGAGCACCAGGACGAGGCCGGTGATGAACGCTCCGAGGAAGCGGAGGTCCCAGCGCAGCTGGACGGCGAGGAACACGCCGATGATGATGAGCGTCCCGGTCATGGAGAACTCGTACATGTTCGCCCAGGGGACGCGGCCGGCGGCGACGCCGCGGAGGACGGTCGCGGCGAGGTGCAGCACGAAGCCGAGGAGCGTGAGCGAGAACCCGATGCGCATGGTCTTCGAGCGGGCGGGGGCGCGGTAGACCTCGTCCTCGACCCGGCTGCCGATGCGGGAGAGCGTCGCGGTGCGTCCGGAGCCGGCGGCGGCGACGGTGGCCTTGCCGCTGGCCGCGCGGTCGGCGGCGGCCGCGGACGCGACGCGCTCCGCCTCCTGCACGACCTCGATCGACTCGCCGTCGGCCAGGGAGGCGCGGCGGGCGAGGTCGATCGCGAAGAAGACGAACGCCATGGCGTAGATGCCCATGGCGGAGGAGAGGCACAGCACCGAGTACTGCGAGAGGGTCGCGATCACCTCCTCAGGGTAATCGCTCGCCGCCCCGCCCGCCCCTTCGCGGTTGCACAGACTCGGCCCCTGCCCAGCCGGGTGACGGCCGTGGAGGGATCTCCGGGTGCCGGGTCAGTCGAGCGGGGCGTGCCGGTCGGCGATCGTCCGCACGGCGCGCACCAGCTGCGGGTCCTCGCCGCGCGCGAGTCCCGCGTACTCGAGGAGCAGTCCGCCGTCGTCCTGGGCGGTCGCCTTCACCCACACGCGGCGCCGCGGGACGAACAGCGAGGTGAGGAGTCCGGCGAGCACGAGGATCGCGAAGAGCAGCACCCAGCCCTGGGTCGCGTCGTGGTGGATGTCGAACGAGGCGAAGCGCTTGACGCTGTCGGTGCCGATCCGCGTCGGGTCGGCGCCCGTGTTGTCGAAGGTCACGCTGCCGAGCCCGTTCGGGAGCTCGGCCGTGTCGCCGGGCTTCAGGGTGATCGGCGCGACGCCGGTGGTGCCGCCGGTGAGCCGGGTCAGCGAGTCGGTGTTGAGCACGTAGACGGACGTGGGCACTCCCCCGTCGAGGCCGAGGTCGCCGGCGAAGACGTTCAGCGAGAGCACGGGGTACTGCAGGTCGGGGAAGATCGAGGTCGACGCCCCGGAGGCCAGCGTGTCCTGCGTCGGGTAGAAGAAGCCGGTGAGGCCCAGCTGCTCGGAGAGCCCGTCCGGCACCTTGACGACGCCGACGGAGGTCAGGTTCGCGTCCTGCGGGAGGAACGGCACCGAGTCGGTGAAGATCGCGCGGCCGGAGGGGTCGCGGACCGTGATCGTCGGGGCGTACCCGTTGCCGAGGAGGTAGACGTTCGTGCCGCCGATCGCCAGAGGGTCGTTGACCTTGATCGTGCGGTCCTCGGTGCCCCCGCCGCGCTCGGAGGTCGTGACGTTCGCGGTGAAGTCGACGGGCTGGCCGAGCGCCGACTGGTTCTGCTCCTCGTACTTCACGTCGAGGCTGTCGAGGGTCAGCTGGTACGGGTCGAGCTGGCTGCTGTCGAAGAAGCGGCCGGGGTTGAAGGAGTCGTAGGCCGCGAGGTTGTTCGCGAACCCCTGCGAGCCCTCGACCAGCACGCGCTGCCCGCTGTAGCCGAAGCCGCCGCCCACGCCGACGGCGACGAGGATGCCGACCAGGGCGGAGTGGAAGACCAGGTTGCCCGTCTCGCGGAGGTAGCCGCGCTCGGCCGAGACGCTCGACCAGCGGCCGCGCGGGTCGTCGTAGCGCTCGACGCGGTAGCCCGCCCGGCGCAGGACGGAGTGGGCGGAGGCGACGGCCTCCTCCTCCGTCGCGCCCTCGACCTCGCGGACGGTGTAGCCGGCGAGGCGCTGCAGCCGAGCAGGGGTCCGCGGCGGCCGCGAGCGCATCGCCTGGAAGTGGTGGCGCGTGCGCGGGACGATGCAGCCGATCAGGGAGATGAACAGCAGCAGGTAGATGCTCGAGAACCAGGCGGAGGTGTAGGTGTCGAACGCCTGCACCTTGTCGAGCAGGGGCGCGAGGTCGGGGTTGTCGACGAAGTACTGCGTCACGCCGTTGGGGTCGGAGGAGCGCTGCGGCACGAGCGATCCGGGGACCGCCGCGATCGCCAGCAGCAGCAGCAGGAACAGCGCCGTGCGCATGCTGGTGAGCTGGCGCCACATCCAGCGGAGCCAGCCGGTGAACCCGAGCGCCGGCTGCGTGACGGTGCCGTCGGAGTCGTAGTGGTCGGCGGGGCGGAAGGAGGCGTCCGTCTTCCGCTGCGCGGCCTCGTCGGGGCGGCGCGTGCTCTCCTCGGGCTCAGATCGCCGGCTGGAAGCCATCGATCACCGCCGAGAGGGATCCGTAGACGAGGGTGTTCCAGATGCCCGTGACCATCAGGACTCCGATCAGGACGAGGGCGGCTCCGCCGAGGATGTTGACCACGCGGATGTGGCGCTTCACGAAGGCGAGCGTGCTGGTCACCCAGCTGAAGCCGAAGGCGACGAGGAGGAAGGGGATGCCGAGTCCGAGGCAGTAGACCAGGGCGAGGAGCGCTCCGCGCCAGGGCGAGCCGATGCCGTAGCTGAGGGCGAGGATCGAGCTCAGCGTCGGGCCGAGGCAGGGCGTCCAGCCGACGCCGAAGACGATGCCGAGCAGCGGCGCCCCGATGAGCCCGGTGGCGGGACGGATCCCGGGCCGGAGCGTGCGCTGGAGGAACGAGAACTGCCCGATGAAGACGAGCCCCATCGCGATCACGACGAGCCCGAGGACCCGGGTGATCAGGTCGGTGTACTGGCGCAGCCAGAAGCCGACCGTGCCGGCCGCCGCACCGTAGAGGACGAACACCAGCGAGAATCCGAGCACGAACAGGAGCACGCCCAGCACGACCCGGCGGCGCCCGCGGGCCGCCCGCTCGTCGGCGTCGGTGAATCCGCCGACGTAGGCGAGGTAACCGGGTACCAGCGGGAGCACGCAGGGCGACGCGAAGGACACGAGACCGGCCAGGAGCGCGATCGGCACGGCCAGCAGGAGCTGACCGCTGACGACGATGTCGCCCACGCCGCTACTCCCCCTCGGCGAGCGTGTCGCCCACGAGGGTCGAGAGGATCGACGCCTCTTGGAGCTGCCCGAGGATGCGCGACGCGACGCGCCCCTCCTGGTCGAGGACGAGCGTCGTGGGCACGGCGTTCGGCGGGACGGTGCCGGTGAAGGCGAGCTGCACGGAGGAGTCGGTGTCGACGATCGAGGGGTAGCCGAGCCCGAAGGTCTCGGCGAACGCGGCCGCGGTGGGCGCCTGGTCGCGCACGTTGACGCCGACGAACGAGACGCCCTTGTCGGCGAACTCCGTGTTCACCGTCTCGAGGTCCGCGGCCTCGGCGCGGCACGGGGCGCAGCTGGCGTACCAGAAGTTGACGACGACGACCTGCCCGGCGAGGTCGGCGGAGTCGATCGTCGCGCCGGTCTCGTCGGTGCCGGAGAAGACGATGGGATCGTCGCGGTCGGCGGCGGCGATCTCGGTGACGGTGCCGTCCCCCGAGATGTAGCCCTTGTTGCTGCCGTTGCGGTACTGGTCGGCGAGCGGATCCTCGGTGCAGCCCGTCAGCGCGAGCGCGGCGGCCAGCGCGAGGACGCCCGCGGCGCGGAGCCGCCCCGTCCGGCGCATCAGACCGCTCCCACGTCGGTGGCCAGGCCCTGCAGGCCGGCGGCCGGGTCGGAGTAGCCGACCTCGACGAAGCCGTCGCCGCGGCGCTCGAGGGTCGTGATGCTCGACAGGGCGCAGCGGCGCTTGCGCGGGTCGTGGAACAGGCGCTCGCCGGCGAGGGCGCGGTGGACGGTCCAGATGGGGAGCTGGTGGCTGACGATCGCGGCGTCGCCCTCCTCGGTGCTCTCCCACGCCGACTCGATCGCCGCGTACATCCGCGCCGAGATGGAGAGGTACGGCTCGCCCCAGCTGGGCTCGAAGGGGTTGCGGAGCCAGGGCCAGTGCTTGGGGTTCCGCAGGGCGGAGCTGCGCGCGGCGAGGGACTTCCCCTCGAAGCGGTTGCTCGGCTCGATCACCCGCTCGTCGGTGCGGATCTCGAGCTCGAACGCCTGCGAGATCGGCTGCGCGGACTCCTGCGTGCGCTGGAGCGGCGAGGCGATCAGCGTCGTGACGTGGCGCCGGCGCTCGAGCAGGTCGTCGGCGGCGGAGCGGGCCATGCGGTGGCCCAGATCCGAGAGCCGGAAGCTCGGGAGTCGTCCGTAGAGGACCCGGTCGGGGTTGAACACCTCGCCGTGCCGCACGAGATGGATCTGATCGGCAACCACGAGCGTCAAGTGTACGGAACGCGGCGTGGACGAACGCCGGGAAAGGGCCGCCTGAGCCGCAGCCGCACTCAGGCTCAGCGGCGCGCTCAGCGCCGCGCGAGGACCGCCGCCGAGATGCGGCGGACGAGCGCATCGGGAAGGTGCCGCGCGAGGGCCACCGGCACCCCGAACCGCCACGACGGCACCGACACCACCCGGCCGCGGGCCACGTCACGCAGGAACTCCTCGACGACCTCGTCGGCGTCGAGCCACAGCACCTCCGGGATCGCCGAGGTGTCCATGGCCGCGCGCTCGTGGAACTCGGTGCGCACCCACCCCGGGCAGAGCGCCGCCGCCCGCACACCGGTGCCGCGCAGCTCGACCGCGAGCGACTGCGTGAACGCCGTCGCCCAGGCCTTCACCGCCGAGTAGGGACCGAGGTGCACGAAGCCGGCGACGCTCGAGACCGTGAGGATCGCACCCCGGCCGCGCTCCACCATCGCCTCCGCCGCCGCGCCCGAGAGCACCGCGACCGAGCGGACCATCACCTCGAACGCCTCGTCCTGCGCCGCGATGTCGGGCTCGGAGAAGCTGCCGTCGATGCCGAAGCCGGCGTTGTTGACGAGGACGAGGACGGGGCGGGTCGGGTCCGCCACTCGCGCGCGCACCCGCTCCACCTGCTCGCGATCGCTGAGATCGGCCGCGAGGACCTCGACGTGCGGGGCACCGAGAGCCTCGAAGGTGCGGGCCGCCTCATGGAGCCGCTGCGTGCCGCGAGCGACCAGCACGAGGCTCCAGCCCCGCCGGGCGAAGGCGCGCGCGAAGGCGGCGCCGATGCCGCTCGAGGCTCCGGTGATCAGTGCGGTGCTCATGAGGCTCCTCTGCGATGGACTGGTGAGCACCCCGTTCGGCCGCCCGGAGACAAGTGTGCGCGGCCTCGCTGGGCCGTCGATCGCTGTTCGCATCAGATCCGCTCGAGCGACTTCCGTTGCGCATCGATCGCTGCGCTCCTGGCGACACCCTGCCGTTCGCGTCCAGCCCCGGAACGTCGGGGCCTCTCGCCGGAGTCTCACGAGCGGCAAGCAGGCAGATTGACACAGTCAGAACTATCGGCGATATGTTGCTCAATGCGCCGATAGTCGTACGCCCGCTCCCCGTTCTCGAGGGGCCGCCGAGTCGAGCCGGATACTCATGGGATGACATCACCACTCGTCTTGGCCGTCGCTCACTCCGGCCTCACCGTGACCGATCTCGACGACTCGGTGGAACTGTGGTGCTCCGGTCTCGGCTTCACACTCGAACGCACGTTCACGCTTGATGCGGAAACCACGGTCGCGACCACGGGCGTCGACGGAACGACGATCCGGGGAGCGGTGGTGACGCTCGGAGACCACCGAGTCGAGCTGCTGCAGTACGACCCCCCTCGGTCGGCTCGAGCAGCCGGCTCACCCGCGGACATCGGCACGGTGCACATCGCGCTGACGGTCTCGGACCTCGACCGGGTGCTGGGCCTGTGTGCTACGCACGGTTGGCGGCCGGTCGGTCCGCCCCACCGGATGACCAGCGGCGCCCGAGCGGGTACACGCATCGTCTACCTCGAGGGTGCGCTCGGCGGCTACCTCGAATTGATCGCGCCACCGCGACTTCCCTAGCGCGGGCCTGCTCGGTCGCTAACGGAACCTGCGTTCAGCAACCTCGGGACTAAGGAGCTCCCGACTCTCGCAAGGGCCTCAGCACCGCGGCGGAGACCGGCGCCGTTTTCTGACGGCCACTTGGAGCACACCTGACCTAGAGGAAGCGTCATCCGACGCGCATCTGTCAGATAACTGACGTAATCGGGGTTATCGGATGTTGGCAAGAGGGGTGTTAGGTCGAGGGAGTGTGCGCAGCTCAGCACCAAGTGTCCACTTAGCCCGCGCGTTCATAGCAACCGTTCGAAAACATCTCGATAGGAACAGCCGCGGTTGCCTCTGTTCCCCGGATTGCCCGGATTCCCGGGATTTCCCGGATTACCCGGATTACCCGGATTACCCGGATTACCCGGATTACCCGGATTACCCGGATTACCCGGATTACCCGGATTACCCGGATTACCCGGATTACCGATATTACCCAGGTTGCCCAAGTGCTTGTCCACGACCTGATCATCATGCAATTCTCCGACATATTCACCGCTTAGCCGGTGCACATGAGCGCCGCGAAGTTGGCCGATGGCCTGACCCGTGAGTCGGTGAACATATCTTCCTCGTATGAAGCCGACGGCATGGCCGCTCGTCGCATAAACGTAGTGTGTCATGTGTTGAAGCTACAGGAGGCTGCCCCTCTCCGGGGATAAGCGCTGACCGACCCTCGGACTGCTACCAGCGCTTACAAGAGTCAGCAAGCATGCGATCGCGCACTGTATGGCGACCTTCTCAGGGACTGATGATCCCACAATTAGGGGACCGGACCTGACTCGGTACAACCCGGCGAACTAGCTTCCCGCGACGCGACGAGGTACGGTGGAGCGACTAGGGGGTAACAGTGACATCAACGTCAATACGTACCAGGACACTCGTTGTGGTGTCAGTATTTCTGCTCGCGGGGTGTGCCGGCCGTGTTGAGGCCGCCTCCCCGGTGCCGGTGTCGCCAACTGCCTCAGAAAGTCCTCTACCTTCAGTCGTTATGACTTCCGACGACTTAGCAGCGTGTTCCGTCGATCCGACAGCGTCACGTATCGAAGGCGCCCTGGAACAGTCGACGATCTCTCCTGAGAACAGCCCGCTCGCGTTGCCACAAGACATGGGCACCCGCGAACAGGCACTCGCCCAGATGCACGCCTGGGATGCCCTCTCCGAAGCCGACAGGGCGTATCAGATCTGCTTCAATTACCAGCAGGGTAGCTTCGGAAACGAGACGCCAGCTCCTTAGAACACGACAATAGTCCGCCTGCACCTGCCGCACTGGGATTGACCAGCACAGCAGATGCAGGCGGGAGTGCAATCAGTATAGCTGAACTGACTTGACGTAGACCGAACCGGGGGTGAGGTCGAACGAGTACGTGTTGAAATCGGGTCCCCGGTCTACGCTCCAGTAGTAGTTCGAGTTCGAGTAGTGGTAAAGCACGCGGCCTTTGTAGTTGCCCGGACGCAGGTTCCGCACCTTTGTGAGTTCGTTTGCGCCGTAGTCGTAGACTCCGGAGCCGATATAGCAGGTGTAAGTGAAGGACGTGGACCCGCTTCTCTCTCTACCAATCTTGTAACCGTTCGGCTGATCGGTGCAAGGATTCGGATAGACGGTCCTCGCCGAAACACCGCCATTTTGAGTCCCTGTGTGGAAGACGGGTACCGAGGCGAGATCTATCGCGCTTGCATCCTGCTCCGCTTCGAGCTCAGACTGAGCCTCGCGCTCAGTTTCTGGAAGAGCTTCCCAGGCAGCACGCTGCGCGTCCACCACTTCCTGACCGAGCCCGAGAACTTCGAGGTCCTCGGGTGTTGCTAGATAGCTGTTCTCTGGCGAAATTGGTTCCAAAGCCCCCGGCTGCGCCGCCTGGGCGGGTGCTCCGACGATCAATAGGCCACTGACTGCGACGGCCGTGATGAGGGCGTTCATCTTCTTTTTCATCGTGCTCCTTACTCCACGCGGAAAGGTCCGCGTCCAACCGAAGAAAGCGTGGCGCGAGTATAGATGTCCACGCAGCTAGCGAAGGAGAAAAATCTGTGCGTTAGCGTATGCGTGCAGACGAAAGAATTCCCCCCAAAACGCCAGCCAGGCCCGGCATCGGCCGGCCCCCTCCTGACTTGCTGCACCGAAACCGCTACGGTACCGGTGCCAGGACTAGATTACCGATTTTGTGTTCATTCGGCGACCCTTTCGGGCTTGTCGATCATGCCGGCCGAGGATTAAAACGCGCCATGTGCGGTTGCGTCTGCGTCGCATGCTTTTCCGACTGCTACCAGTCGTCGCCCAACTTTCGGGACGCGTCCGACTTTGAGCCTTGGTCTCGCTCCGCCGGTGGGTTGTCTTGCTCCGTCCTGCTCCCCGCGAGGAATAGAAGGACGATCAAGAGAACAGTCGAAAAGAGCGCGCTGGCAATGAGAATGGAACCATCCAGTGCCGAGAATGAGATGGCGCTCGATAGAGGATCCTTATCGGTGGAAGGCTCGGAGAATTTGGCGATTGCAAATCCGATAGTCACTAAGATTCCGATAATACTTGCGGCTGCCCACGCCAGCCGGACGCGGATGCTCGCTCTATTCGCGCCTCTCGCGACTGTGAGCCAGACGGCCCAGATGAAAATTGGGAGGAGTAAGCCCGCTACGGGTGTAACCGTCATGCTAGTGACCTACCGCCTTTGCCTTCAGAACCTCGTAGAAGCCACGAGCAATAGAGCCCTTTTCGTTGTTGGCGATGGCACCTTCGGTGGCTCCCATGGCGGTGACAAGAGCGGCTCGATTTACATTGTAGGTCTGGTCGGAAGTTTGGATAAGTGCGGCAGTCGCAATCTTGATTGCCCGAGCGTCGTCCGTGCCGAAACGAAGGGTTTTGAAGGTGGAGTATCGAGTTCGCCAGCCTGCGGTGGAACTGGTGCCGTAATAGGCCCTGAAGAGCTGGGCAAAGGAGAGCGCCGGATTGTTCCGCAATTTATTGCCCAAGTTGACGCCATCAACGTCTTGGATGAGGTCGGACCAAGGGAATTGATTGTCCCATTCGAGTTCGTCGAATTTTCCAATATATTCGTTTGCAAAGGCATTGGCGCCATATTTGATTTGGCCCCATCGTATCCAATTTACCATGTTCTGGATGACATCACCCGCCCAGCCGGCCATGTCCGCAACGTTCACTGCTTCACTCGCTACTGATTTCAGTCCCGCAAAGGTGACCCCATTCGCAGCAACCGCGAGATGAGCGAGTCCTAGTGCCCGCGATTCTTGCGGTTCAATCAGAGCAGTGATCCGGGGAATCTTGAGTTCCGTATCCACGTATTGAATGAACTCGATGACGACTGCGCCAGCAACCGACGCCCACAGCGCATTCGCATCGTTGTACTCCGGGTATCTCAAGTATTGCAACGTCAAGACGCTCGGCGACAACCCGGGCATTCTCGTCGAGACGAAGGTCTCAGCGGCCTGCTGAATCTTGTCAACGTAAGCGAATGCATCTGCGTTCAGAGCCAGGCTGACCGCAGCCTGACCTCCGTCGCGGCCCTGGACAATATTCTTGTCAACGCCAATCGCACCCGAGCCGGTGCCAATCGTGTATTCCTTAATTTGGTCAAAAGCCCAATTTTTCGGCAACGGGTAACCGAGGTTTCCGCTGTAGCCAGTTGACATCCCGCTTACAAAGCTGAAAACTGCGAGTTTTGCCGCCGAGACAATGGCGCAAGTATTTCGGGCGCCGTAAACGCCGATACGGTACTTTTTGCCCATATTTATGAACGCTTCGTTCACGCCTTGGAAATAAGGTACAACGCTCCCGTAGATTTCTTCCTCGAGAGCATCAAAATCGACGGCGAAATAGATTACGGTGTCATCCTTGAAACCGTACGCTCGGGCGGCAGAATAGGCCCGGTAGCCTGAAAGGCTACCAAGGTCCTTGTCGAATGACGCGGCATCATGGCTACCTTCTTGGAAGATCGGGAACACTCGCAGGGCGTTTCCGAATATTGTTGTCAGCTCACCAGCTTTGATATTCTTGTCGGTCGGGTCTTCAACAAAAGGCGTGTTAGTGAGGTAGCGTCCGACGATCGAGTAGCCGTTGGCCTTCAGCGTTGCGGCTCGATCACTAGTTATTGCGGTAATGCAATCGACCGCTTTGGCGCTATCGGTTCTTTCTGGGTCTCCGGTCGACACAAGCAGAGAAGCCCAGGTCTTCCAGTCCGCGCGACCGGTCTGAGGAAGCATCGTAAAGACCTGAAACAACTTCACATTCGCGGCCATAGTTGCAGAGAAGATGCCGTCGTAAGGCCCGCTGTAAAAGCCGTTGAACACGAGTGCTGCTTGGAACAGATGGACAAAGTACTTGTCTGAGTCGGACGATCCCTGGGCGACATTAGCAGCCGCGGAGCTCAAGCCAGCTTTCGTAGCGGGTCCGAGAAAGCCGTTAGCGACCCCATCGTCCATCCCGATTTCGAACTGCAGCGCATACAGCAGACCTGTTTGTACGTCGCGCGAATACAAGCCGTCGCATGGTAGCAAGAAGAAGTCCCGGCGGGTGTTGTACCGCGTGTTGAGGGACCGCTGAATCGAACGAACAAGGGTAGAGCCCGCGGAAACGAGAGTGTAGGCGTCCATCGTGAGCAGGCTCTTGAACAATTTTGGGAAGATGGTCGGAGCTGCTGAAAGGCCTAAATTTGCGCGAAGAGTTACAATCGAATTCGACGTAGTCGAGTCCCAGGTGGTCCACGTCCCGCCTGTGATCGCCATGCCGCTATAGCCTTTGCACCAAAGCGCAGCCTGGACGATTCCTCGAATGTTGGCGTTGGTTGTGGCCGAGGACACTGACGGGAATTTTGTTGTTAAGGCGGAGAGCGTCCCAGCCCCAAAGTTGTCGGAAAGGGCAGTGATCCCGAGCTCCCACTGAAGAGCGCGGGTGAGGGCGAACATCGTCTTCCAGCCCGGCTTTCCGTCAAGCGGTGCCGCAACGAAACCGGGAACGTTCGCGTATTTGTTGTTAACCCAAGTTTGGGAGTTTAATACCCACTGATCGACCATTCCGTGCTCCCAGTTCAGATTTTCCCTTCGGCGACACCAGTAACTTGAGGTGTGCCGGAGGCGGTTAGGTCATTGACTAAATACTTCCCCGTGTTCCGCTGCCAATATGCATTGTCAGAGGGACCGGAAAGGAAGGCCGTCGCGTAAGTGATTGTGGAGATCGTCGGTTCTCCTGTCACGGTTTGAACCTCTAGGGCGATCTCGATCGCGGTGCCTGCTGGAATCTCTTGGTTGAGGGAAACTGAGGTCCGGACAACATTGTTGGCAGTCTCGCTTGTAATCGAATAGGTTGCCGTTGGCCAGACCGGACGCTCGATCGGGGCTATGACCGCAGCACCAGCGGCTGGTAGAGGATCAGATGCGACCGACTGTCCTGCGTCTAGTGTCGCGAGCTCGGCGGTCGGAGACGCCGATATTGCGCTAGTCCTGATCTGGCCTACGCCGCAGCTACTGATCACCGAGCCGTCCATCTCGACAGTGAAGGTTGATCCCACGGGAATGGAGGCCGGGCCTACGCTCGAGCATTGAAGAGCTGCAGGGTACCGGTAACGAGTCGACTCGTTCGTTCCGCCGTTGACAACTTGTGTGTCGGTCCAGATGGCCGTGACCTCAGCTCCCCACGCGACGACCGGCGCGGGGGCCTCTGTGACGGCCCACTCGACACGCGCTAATTCGGTCCCCTCGATGGATGCGATAACGAGCGATAACGACATCGGTGTGTCGAGGCCTTCGTTTGGATAGCGATCAATTGCCGTGAGGGGCAGTGATAGATTGACTGTTGCGACAGATGCCCCATTGAATACGTCGGGCAGTTCGTATCTAACGGTGGATGGAGTTGGCGCTTCGGCAAGGTCCACCGCGGTCGGAGATATCTCGTAGTGCTCGCCATATGAGGAGACTGCGATCTCCCCTGGTGTGAAGAGCCTGCTGTCGAACTGAACCAAGACTCGGAACGAGCTTGGGTTGCTGAGCTCGACTAATTGGCTTAGGGAGAAAGGTACGGTCGATCGAGCGGTATAGTCGCTCGAGACAATCGCCATAGTGTTTGGGGCGCCAGCGACCATGGATACCATGGGCGTAGCTCCGGTTGTTGTTGCCAGCGCAGGATCCGCCGAGGCGTTCGGTGCCGCGGCAGCGGCCGTCGCTGCAACAAGCGTCGCAACAAACTGTCGTCTTGTCGCCATGTTGGAGATCCCTCTTGTCGATCGATGGCTTCGAAGATCATCTTTGTTTTTGATGAGACGAGAAGCTATTTTGTTTCCAAGTATGGGCCAAGTGTGGGCAAATGTCATGTCGGGTAATGTGGGGACAAATCGGGGTACATCTGAGTCGAACGGCGAGCAGGTTCGGACGCATGTCATGACGCGCTGACCGGTGTCGCCGGCCCTCCGCGGTGAATGCGGGTTCTCGGCCGGGAGGTGGGAACGGGGGTCGCATGGATCGCCGAGGCCTAAAGCTCATCTGGGGGCGCTCCTTCACCCTCCATCGAAAACGATCGTTTGCGAGCGTCGCGGGCGGCTTCCGCTCTGCGCGGCGGAATCCTGAGCCTCGCGCCCCCTGGCGGATGCTCGAAACTCGTCACCGGCATCAGATGCGCCGAAACCGACGGCCCGAGGTCTCTGGCCGTCCTGACGTGCTTGAAGCACACGATTGCACTCGACCTGCCGCTCGTCTCGTCTCGGTCGCGTACGACGAGACCACCTCCGTCTGCTGCCCGGCCGAGTGGCACGCCCCGATCAGGCCGCCCCACCTCCGAAGTCGCGGCCCCGGAGCCGCTGCCGCGATTCGGGTCAGCAGAAGGGAGTGCCCTCAGCCCTGCAGATCGTGCGCGATCTCTCGCGAGGACACTGCCCCGACCGGCCTCCCCCGAACCACCGTCAAGAAGCTCGCGCCCCGCAATCAGAAGGAGGTCCAGGTCATCGTCCTCCGCGACTCGGGCGCCGTGCAGCTCGTGAACCACTCGTCTGCGGAGGACTGTCTCGAATCCCTGGGCCACGCCGACCGCGAACGGGACGGATTCCGCCGGGTCGCCAGCTGACCGCACACGCCCCTGCAGACCGCACCATTGCACCGGACCGCGCGGTCGCCTCAGGCCGCGAGCCGCCCGTCGCGCATCGTCAGAACCCGGTCCAGCCGCGGCAGATGCGCGGCCTCGTGGGTCACCAGGAGCGTCGCCGTCCCGCGCTCGCGGGTCAGCCGCACGACGAGGTCGACGATCGCCGCGCCGCGCTCGCTGTCGAGTGCGCTGGTGGGCTCGTCGACGAGCAGCACCGAGGGCGCGTTCATCAAGGCCCGCGCGACGTTGATCCGCTGCCGCTGACCCCCCGAGAGCTGCGCGGGCCGAGCGCCCGCGCGCCCCTCGAGACCGACCTCGGCGAGCAGCTCGTCGGCTCGAGCCGCGGCGCGGGCACGCTCGCGGCGTCCGCCGAGCCGGTCCATGACCAGCAGCTGCTCGCGCGCTGTCAGCGCCGGCAGCAGATTCGCCTGCTGGAACACGATCCCGATGCTCGAGCGCCGCAGCCGACTCGCCTCCGCCCGAGACAGGGTCGACACGTCGACGCCGTCGATGACCACCCGACCCGAGTCGGGGCGGATCAGTGTCGCGGCCACCGCGAGCAGGCTCGACTTGCCCGAGCCGCTGGGCCCGGTGAGTCCGGTCACGCTGCCGGGCCGGCACTCCAGATCGGCACGGTCGACGGCGGTGAGCCGCGTGCCGCCGTCGTCGAAGCAGAGGGTGACGTCGTGCAGTTCGATCATCGTGCGCTCCCGAGTGCGGTGAGGGGGTCGGTCGAGACCACAGTGCGCAGGGCCGCCGCCGCGCCGAGGAGGCCGAGGGCGATCATGAGCGCCGCAGGGGCCAGGGTGGTCAGGGGGCTCAGGAGGAACGGCAGCGCGGTCCCCGCCAGAGCGCCGAGCGCGACGACGGCCGCCATGCCGACGAGAGTGCCGGCCAGCAGCACGGCGAGCGCCTGGCCCAGCGCATCGCGCAGCAGTGAGGGCGTGGAGGCTCCCAGCGCCTTGAGCACGGCGACATCGCCCGAGCGCTGCATCGTCCAGACCGTGAAGAAGGCCCCGACGACGAGCGCGGCGATGCCGAAGAGCATCGCGACCATCATCAGCAGTGAGCCGATCTCGGAGCGGAACGAGCCGATCGCGGTGAGCGATGCGACGGGCGAGCGCGTGACCGTGCCGGTCGCCGCCTCCGCCGACGCCCAGTCGGGAGCGCCCCGCACAGCGAGCACGGTCGCCTCCACGGGCGAGCCGAGCGCCGCCGCGAGGTGCTGCCAGTCGCCGAGCTGCAGGCGGACGACCGGGGTGTGGCTGTACCAGTCGTCGCCGCCGATCGACGAGACGGTGAACGAGGTTCCGGCGATCGTGACGGCGCCTCCGACACCGACCCCGAGTGACGAGGCGGCGGCGGTCGTCAGCGCGATCCCGCCCGCGGCGGACGGCGCCCCGAGCGCGCTGCTCGATCCGAGGACGGCGACGCCGAGATGCGAGGCGCCCGATTCGGCTCGCGCCTGCACGATGCCCAGAGGCTCGACGGAGTCGACGCCGGCGAGCGCCGACCACTCCGCCGCCTGCCGGGCGGTGACGGCGGAGTCGGCGAACGACGGAGCGTCGTCGCCGCCCGAGAACACGAAGCGGTCGGCCGGCACCGCCAGCACCGCCGAGACGTTCTGCAGGGCGAGCCCGCCCGTGAGCCCCGACAGGAACCCCACGAGCAGGGTGAGCAGCGCGACGACCGCGCCGATCAGGAGGAAGCGGCCGCGCGCGGAACGCAGCTCGCGCCAGGCGACGAACAAGAGGGCCTCCGGAGGATCGGTGCCGCGAGATCCGCGACCGCTCCAGACTGCGAGACGGCGGGCCGCGCCGCATCGTGCGCGCGGGCCCCTCGTCGGCCGTTCCCGCGGAGGGCGCCCGGGTCCTTCCTTCGTACGATGACAGCGGGCGCGGCGATGCGTACCGTCGACTCCGTGCCGCACACCGCCCTCGCTCCCGTGATGACCGGGCTGCGCGCGGGGCTGCACGCGCTCGTCGGCGGCCTGCTCGTGCTCGTGGCCGTGCGCGCCTCACTCGAGCCGGGTCCGCGGACGCCGGCGGTGCTCCTCCTGTGCGCCGCGCTGCTGGCCGCCTACCTCGCCGGGCCGCGGCTGACCCGGGGCTCGCGGAGTCGCGGCGTCGCCTGGCTCGTCGGCGTGACCATCGTCTGGGCAGGCCTCGTGCTGCTCGAGGCGGACGCCGCGTACCTCGCCTTCCCCCTCTTCTTCCTCGCGATGCACGTCCTGCCGCCGCGCTCGGCCGTCGCGGCGGTGCTGGCGCTCACCGCCGTCGCCGTCGTCGCGCTGGGCTGGCGGGCCGGCTGGAGCGTCGGCGGGGTGGTCGGCCCGCTGATCGCGGCGGCCGTCGCCATCCTGATCGGGCTCGCCGCCCGCGCCCTCGCCCGCGAGGCGCGTGAGAGGGAGGCGCTGCTCGCCGAGCTCCTCGCGACCCGCGACCGGCTCGGCGCGAGCGAGCGGGCGACGGCGGTCGCCCAGGAGCGCGCCCGGCTCGCGCGCGAGATCCACGACACCGTCGCGCAGGGGCTGTCGAGCATCCAGATGCTGCTGCATGCCGCCGAGCGGGCCGACCCTGGCCGGCCCGGGATCGAGCACGTCCGGCTGGCCCGCGAGACGGCGGCGGCCGACCTCGACGAGACTCGCCGGTTCATCCGCGAGCTCGCGCCCCCCGCGCTCGAGCACGAGAGCATCGACGGCGCGCTGCGGCGCCTCGCCGGCACGCACTGGGAGCGCTCGGGGGTCGCCGTCACCGTCGACGCCGACGACGGCCGCGCACTGCCCATGCAGACCCAGACGGCCCTGCTCCGCCTCGCGCAGGGCGCGGTGGCCAACGCGCTGCAGCACTCGGGCGGCAGCGCTGTCGAGGTGGTCCTCCGCAGCGACGGATCGACCGCGCGCCTCCGGATCACCGACGACGGAACCGGGTTCGATCCGGACTCCGTCGCGTCGGGCGACCGGCCCGACTCCTTCGGCCTGCGCGCCATGCGCGAGCGGGCCGAGCAGCTCGGCGGCCGGCTGCAGGTCGACTCCGACGCGACGGGCACGAGAGTGAGCGTCGAGCTGCCCGCCCTCGAGGCGTCGTGATCCGCATCGTCCTGGTCGACGACCACCCCATCGTGCGGGCCGGCCTGCGCGCGCTCATCGGCGCCGAGGAGGGCCTCACCGTCGTCGGCGAGGCGGGATCGCCGGAGGAGTCGCTCGCCGTCGCGAGCGCGGTCGCCCCGGACGTGGTGCTGATGGACCTCCGCTTCGGGCCCGGAGCGGGCACCGGAGTCGACGCGACCCGCGCGCTGCGGGCGCTGCCCGATCCTCCCTCCGTTCTCGTGCTCACCACGTACGACACCGACGCCGACATCCTGGGCGCCGTCGAGGCGGGCGCCAGCGGCTACCTCCTGAAGGACGCACCGCCCAACGAACTGATCACCGCGATCCGAGCGGCGGCCGCCGGCGAGAGCGCCCTCGCCCCCGCCGTCGCCGCCCGGCTGTTCGAGCGGCTCCGCTCCCCCATCGCGCGACTGAGCCCGCGCGAGACCGAGGTGCTCGCGCTGGTCGCCCGCGGGCTCAGCAACACCGAGGTCGCGGCCCGCCTCTTCGTCTCCGAGACGACGGTCAAGTCCCACCTCGTCCACGTCTTCGCCAAGCTCGACGTCTCCTCGCGCACCGCCGCCGTCTCCGCGGCCCGGCGCCTGGGCGTGCTGCACTGACCCTCGCGACGCCCGCCGACCCCTCGCGAGTAGACTCCCCTACCCGCGTCGCCCTCTCCGCGCTCGGACCCGGGCCTATTTTCGAGAAGTCCCCCATGTTGGGGAACTTGATGTATTCGTGATGCGAATTAGAATCGCTGCTACCAAGCCATCTCCGACATCGACGTCGAGAGCAAGACACTGACCGGGGGGTACATTGTGTTCGGTTTCAAGAAGAAGTTTCTCATCTACTGCATCACAGTTGGGGTAGTAGGCGCGCTCTCCGCAGCGCCGGCTGATGCATCCGAACCCTCCGCTGCGGTTGTCGAACACGAAACAGCCGCCATGACACTGTCCGGCTACGATGCGGCCGTCGCTGAGGCGCACGGCTATCAGATCGTCGTCCACGATGACGGTACCTTCGAGTCCATTCCCGTGACCGATGCCGCTAAGAAGGAAGCAGAAGAACTTGCCATCGCGGGTGGTGGGCTCGCTGCGCGCGACACGAGATCCGGCAACTGCGGCACCTCGACTTTGTTCATCACACGCGCAGGAAGTTCCGGAATCAACATCTACACCGCCTATTCCGTCACTCTCGGCTACTCCATCGGCCACGAATGGAAGGTCGATGGGGCGACCAGTTCAGGAACATGGTCCGAGGACTTCAACGGCCTGGCTGCGTCCACCACGTGGTCGGCTACGCATTTCAAGGCGGTCGGCGGCAACGCCTCCGGCTTCGGACAGGTCCGCGCCGGCTCCTACGCCATTCTGAACAACGGCTTGACCTGCTCATCTGCCCTTCCTTACGACGCCTGGTGAGCGAGGACTGCCCGGCAACGGCGCGAGAGGCGTCGATACGCAGACGGCAGCGGATCTGCGTCCGGAGCATGGTCCAGCGCTGGCAGAATGAGGATGAAGCATGAGATTCGGTAGAAACGGCTCGGGGCGCGAAAGGACATCCGCCTGGCCGAAAGGAATGTCATTCATCGTCGATGAGCGTCCACGACACTTGCTCGAGCTTCTCTTCCTCCGGGCGGCGTGGAATCTGGAGACAGATGAGCACTTCCCGGAGCTTCTCCTAGCGGTGGATCGCGTGGAGTCGGAGATCCCGGAGAGCGAAGGGAGAGAAGAGTGGTCCCGACGATGGTCGCAGGCGTGGCGCCGAGGAACGGAGTGGTATGAGTCGCCCAGTGACGCGACGACGATCGATCCGGCGCTCATCCGAAGCCTCAACACGCCCGGCGCGCCGCGCCACAGTCAGCACCCGCCGAAGTGGTCGGCAGAGTGGGGTGACGAGGGAATCGACCAGGAGAGAATGGAGCATTGGGTGAACCGGGTCAGTCGACCGACGCCGCTCGTCCCGACGTCCCCGGAGTATCTAGTGGTAGAGGCGCTCGAGGCCGCATGGAACCGTGGATTGCGTGGCGTGGTGGTCCTGCCATTCATCGGGGAGTGGCAGACCGTTCTCAGCCCTTCTCGCCTCGGCCTCTCTCCGAACATCCGACTGGATCGGGATCTCTACGTGAGGGCCTTGGCTTCGTATCCGGCAGCCGCGTGAACCGCTTCCGCTCGTCAGAGCCACCGCCCGCGGTAGACACCGCATGGTTCGGGGGCACCGGCCGTAGCCTCCGAGCCGAACGCCCGCCGACCCCTCGCGAGTAGACTCCCCTACCGTGACCGACGCGACCCGCCTCCCCCGAACCACCGTCAAGAAGCTCGCCGCCCTCGAAGACGGGCCGGTGCGCGTCTCCGGCTGGGTCGAGACGGTGCGCGATCAGAAGAAGGTGCAGTTCGTCGTCCTCCGCGACGAGTCGGGCGCCGTGCAGCTCGTGAACCCCGCGGTCCGCGAGGCCGTCGAGGGCGACGCGGCGTCGGAGGCGAAGCTCGCGATCACCGAGGCGATCTCCGGTCTCGCGCAGGGCTCCTTCATCACCGTGACGGGGCAGCTGAAGCACGACGAGCGCGTGAAGCTCGGCGGCATCGAGGTCAAGCTCGAGGCCCTCGGGATCGTGTCCGAGTCGATCCCGGAGGCGCCGATCGCGCCCGACTCCGGCATCGACAAGCGCATGGACTGGCGCTTCCTCGACCTGCGCCGCCCCGAGCAGAACCTGATCGCCCGCGTGCAGACCACGTTCGAGCACGCCCTGCGCAGCTACTGGATCGACAACGACTTCATCGAGATCCACACCCCGAAGCTGATGGCGAGCGCCTCGGAGTCGCGCGCCGAGCTCTTCGAGGTCGAGTACTTCGAGACGAAGGCCTACCTCGCGCAGAGCCCGCAGTTCTTCAAGCAGATGGCGCAGCCCGCCGGGTTCGGCAAGGTCTTCGAGGTCGGCCCCGCCTTCCGCGCCGACCCGAGCTTCACCTCGCGTCACGCGACCGAGTTCACGAGCGTCGACGCCGAGGTCTCGTGGATCGACTCGCACGAGGACGTCATGGAGCTGCACGAGCAGCTCATGGTCGCCGGGCTCACCGCGGTGGTCGCCAAGCACGGTGCCGAGGTCAAGGCGCTCTTCGACATCGACCTCACGGTGCCGACCACGCCGTTCCCGCGTATCCCGCTGGCCGAGGCCAAGCGGATCGTGGCAGAGCGCGGCTACGAGGTGCCCCGCGCCGACGACGACATGGACCCCGAGGGCGAGCGCCGCATCGCGGCCTACGTGAAGGAGGAGTTCGGCCACGACTTCGTCTTCCTGACCGACTACGCCTCGAGCATCCGGCCGTTCTACCACATGCGCCGCGAGGGCGACGCGTCGATCACCAACAGCTACGACCTCATCTACAACGGAGTCGAGATCTCGACCGGCGCCCAGCGCGAGCACCGCATCGACGTCCTCGTCGAGCAGGCGCGCGACAAGGGCCTCGACCCCGAGGAGCTCGGCTTCTACCTCGACTTCTTCCGCTACGGCGTCCCGCCGCACGGAGGCTTCGGCATGGGCCTGTCGCGCGTCATCATGCTGATGCTGCAGCAGGCCAACCTCCGCGAGGTCACCTACCTGTTCCGCGGCCCGACGCGCCTCCTGCCCTAGGCGGACCCCGGTCGAGGGAACCCCGGACCGTCGAGGCCGCCAGCAGCAGCAGGTTCCCTCGACGGGCCGGGGTTCCCTCGCGTCACCCGCTAGGGAGCCGGCAGCACCACGAGGTCGAGGTAGTCGGCCAGGCAGGCCACCATGTCCACCGCGTCGCGCTCGAGCAGCCACTGCAGCTGCACGCCGTCCCAGAGCGCGATGATCGACGCCGCCACCCGCTCCGGATCCGACCCCGCGCGCAGGCGCCCGGCGGCCTGGAGCTCGCGCAGCTCGGCCGCGTACTCGCTCCGGAGCCGACGGAACCGCGCGGCGAAGAAGTCGCGCCCCGGGTGCTCCTGCGTCGTCGACTCGCCGCAGAGCACGGCGTACAGCTCGATCACTCCCGGCGCCGTCTCGTTGTAGCGGGTCTGCCGCAGGACGCCGGCGACCAGCCCCTCCTCCGGGTCGGGCGGCGAGGAGCCGTCCCCCGTGATCAGATCGCGGTGCTCGAGGACCGCGAAGAGCAGGTCGGTCTTCGACGGGAAGTAGTGCAGGAGGCTCGTCTGGCTCAGCCCGACGCGGTCGGCGACCTCCTGGAGGGAGCCGCGGGCGTAGCCCCGCGCGGCGAAGACCTGGTGGGCGGCCTCGATGATGGCGCGGCGGCGCTCGGCCGACTTCGCGTACGGGCCGCGTCGCCTCGTCGCCTCCGCCATCGACCCCTCCTCAGCGATGAGGGCGCCTCGCCGTGCCCTCGAACGGCCAGCGTAGCGGCGGCGGAGGAGCAGTGGCGCCAATTTCGAGTACCTACTCGAATTCGTGGTAGCGTCCCGGTCATCGCCGGGTGAGACTCCCCGGCTCTCCACCACGACGAAGTGAGGGAAGATGCATCCGTTCACCCGGAGACAGCTCATCGCCGCCGGTCTCGGCACCGCGGCACTCGGGAGCCTGACGGCCTGCGCGACACCGGGCACCGTCTCGGTCAACACGGCGCCGACGATCGCCCCGGCCACCGGCCCGGTCCGCCTGCAGTACTGGGGCTGGCTAAAGGACCTGCAGAAGGTGTGCGACGTCTGGAACGCCTCGCACCCCGAGATCCAGGTCGAGGCCGTCTGGATCCCCGGCGGCAACGCGGGCGGGTACCAGAAGCTCTACTCGGCCCTCGCCGCGGGCGGCGGGCCCGACCTCGGCCAGGTCGAGATCCGCTCCGTCCCCGAGTTCATGCTCGTCAACGGCCTCGTGGACCTCACCCGGTACGGCGTCGAGCAGTACCGGGACCTGTACGACCCCACCCTCTGGGGCCAGGTCAGCTACACCGGCGGCGTCTACGGGATCCCGCAGGACAGCGGCCCGATGGCGCTCTTCTACCAGCCCGAGGTGTTCGGGAAGGTGGGCGCGGAGCCGCCGACGACCTGGGACGACTGGGCCGCAGTGGCGACGGAGCTGCGCGGAGCCGGCTCCTACATCGACTGCTTCCCGCTCGCCGACGCCTCGGTCTTCGCCGCGTTCGCGACGCAGGCCGGCGCGCAGTGGCTGCGCCCGGAGGAGGACGGCTGGGTCATCGACATGACCGACGACGCCACGACGCGCGTCGCCTCCTTCTTCGACACGGCCATCGACCAGGACCTGGTGCAGACCGGCTACGGCGCCTACTCCCCCGCGTGGTTCGCGGCCGCGGCGAAGGGCGGCATCGCCTCCTGCGCCACCGGCAGCTGGGGCGACGCCCTGATCGAGGGGGTCAGCGGAGGCGCGGGCAAGTGGCGCGCGGCTCCCATGCCCGTCTGGGGCGGCACCGGCTTCGGCTCGAGCTTCCTCGGCGGATCGACCGCGGCGGTGTTCTCGAGCAGCAAGCACCCGGAGGAGGCGATCGAGTTCGCCGTCTGGATGACCACCACGCAGGAGGGCATCGACGCGATGATCGCCAACAGCGGCATCGGCTGGTCGCCCGCGGTCGGCGAGATCGGCACGGCCCGCAAGGGTCCGAGCGACTTCTTCAGCGGGCAGAACTACAACGAGGACGTCCTCGTGCCCGCGTCGAAGGAGCAGAACCCCGACTGGTCCTGGTGGCCCGTCACGCAGCAGTCCTTCAACATCCTCAGCGACGGCTTCCGGAAGAAGGCGTCCGGGCTCTCGCTCGTGGACGCGGTCGCCGAGGCCGAGCAGCAGATCATCACGGTCTTCGAGAACAAGGGCCTGAGCATCAGGAGGGCCTCCGCATGACCACCACGACCTCCGCCGCCGCCGCCGCGGTCGCGGCCGCCACGCGGAAGCCGGGCGCGCCCCGGCGCAGCCGCGCGGTCGCCCGCGCCCCGTGGATCCTCCTCGGCCCCTTCCTCGCTCTGTTCGTCCTCACGTTCATCGTTCCGATCGTCGTCGCCGTCGGCTCCAGCTTCACGAAGGTGACGCGCTCCGGCCTCTTCGGCGAGGCCGGCGTGACCAGCGGCTTCGCGGGCTTCGACAACTACGCCCAGGCCCTCGCGGACGGCAACTTCATCGCCTCCATCGGGCGGATGTTCCTCTTCGGCGTCGTCCAGGTGCCGGTGATGATCGCCCTCTGCACGGTCCTCGCGCTGATGCTCGAGTCGGCGTCGGCGAGGTTCCCGGGGTTCTTCCGGGCGGCCTACTTCCTCCCCTACGGCGTGCCCGGAGTGATCGCGACGATCCTCTGGTCGTTCCTCTACGTGCCGGGCCTCAGCCCGCTCATCGACGCGGCGAACGTGGTCGGGCTCCAGCCCGACTTCCTCGGCGCGGACACGGTGCTCTGGTCGATCGCCAACATCTCGCTCTGGAGCTACACCGGCTACAACATGCTGATCATCGTCGCCCAGCTCAAGGCGATCCCGGTCGAGCTCTACGAGGCCGCGAAGGTCGACGGCGCCTCCACCTGGCGCGTCGCGCGCAGCATCCAGCTGCCGCTCATCCGCCCCGCGCTCGTGCTGACGACGATCTTCTCGATCATCGGCACGCTCCAGCTGTTCGCGGAGGCGCAGGTGCTGAAGACCGTCGCACCGGCGATCGACAGCCAGTACACCCCGAACCTCAGCGCGTACACCACGGCCTTCGCCTACAACGACTACAACGTCGCCGCCGCCCAGGCCGTCCTGATCGCGCTGGTCGCGTTCCTGCTCTCCTTCACGTTCCTCTCGATCTCGAACAGGAGGTCGTCATGAGCCGCACCGAGACCCCGCCGACCACGACCACCGGAGTCGTCACCGCCGACCGCCCCGTGAAGGCCGGTCGCGGGCCCGACCGCTCGGCCGGCCGCAACCGCGCCTCGACCATCATCGTCACCGCGATCCTCGTCGTCGTGGCGGTCTACTTCCTCATCCCGGTGTACTGGGTCGTCGTCGCGGCGACCAAGACCACCGAGGACCTCTTCGCCACCTACGGCTTCTGGTTCGCCCCGACCTTCGCGCTCTGGGACAACCTGACGCAGGTGCTGACCTACGGTGACGGCATCTTCGTCCGCTGGTTCCTCAACTCCGTCCTCTACGCCGGAGTGGGCGCCCTGCTCGCGACCTACCTCGCCGCAGCGGGCGGCTACGCGCTGGCCAAGTACGAGTTCCGCGGCAGCAGGCTGGTGTTCGGGACGATCCTCGCGGGCGTCCTGGTGCCGGGCACCGCGACCGCTCTGCCGCTGTTCCTGCTCTTCAGCCAGATGGGCATCGCGAACACCTACTGGAGCGTGCTGATCCCCTCGCTCGTCTCGCCCTTCGGGCTGTTCCTCTGCCGGATCTACGCTCAGGCGACGGTGGACACCGCGATCATCGAGGCGGCGCGCATCGACGGCGCCGGGGAGCTGCGGATCTTCCACACGCTCGGGCTGCGCATCCTGACGCCCGCGCTGGTCACCGTGTTCCTCTTCCAGCTGGTCGGGATCTGGAACAACTACTTCCTGCCTCTGGTGATGCTCTCGGACACGAACCTGTTCCCGATCACACTGGGACTGAACAACTGGCTCGGACAGGTCGATCGCCTGCCCGAGTTCTACGAGCTGACGACCGGCGGCGTCCTGCTGTCGATCATCCCGCTCGCCATCGCCATGATCGTGCTGCAGCGCTTCTGGCGCGGCGGCCTGACGGAAGGCTCCGTGAAGTGACGACTCCCCCGACGACCTCCCACTACCTGACGGACACCGGACCGGGCTCCGGCCGCCGCCGGGCCGCGCGCTCGTGGCTGCACACCGACGCCCCGGCGCTCCCGCTGGACGGGGAGTGGCGCTTCCGCCTGCTCCCCGCCGCTCCGGGGACCCCGGGCGGCGCCGGCGTGCTGCCGGAGGGCGAGGGCGTGGACGCCGTCGGGGACGAGTCGTTCGACGACTCCGGCTGGGACCTGATGCCGGTGCCCTCGCACTGGGTGCTGCAGGGCGACGGGCGCTACGGACTGCCGGCCTACACGAACGTGCAGTTCCCGTTCCCGACCGAGCCGCCGTTCGTGCCGGACGCGAACCCGACGGGCGACTACCGCCGCACCGTCGTGGTACCGGAGGAGTGGGACTCCGCCGAGGCGGTCGTCCTGCGCTTCGACGGGGTCGAGTCGCGCTACCGCGTCTGGGTCAACGGCGTCGAGATCGGCATCGGCTCCGGCAGCCGGCTCGCGCAGGAGTTCGACGTCACGGGTGTCGTCCGCCCGGGCGAGAACCTCGTCGTGGTCCGCGTGCACCAGTGGTCGGCCTCGAGCTACGTGGAGGACCAGGACCAGTGGTGGCTGCCGGGGATCTTCCGGTCGGTGCACCTTCTCGCGCGCCCCGTCGGCGGGATCGAGGACGCGTGGCTGCGCTCCTCCTTCGCCGCCGGCGCGGGCCGCATCGAGGCGGAGGTCACCGCTGCGGCCGACGCGTTCCCGTTGACGCTGCGCGTGCCCGGTCTCGGGATCGAGACGGTCTGGGCCTCGGCGGAGGAGATCGCCGCGATCGAGGTCCCCGAGGTCGAGCCGTGGTCGGCGGAGGCTCCGCGCCTCTACGACGCCACCCTCGCCTCGGCCGGGGAGACGGTCTCGCTCCGGCTCGGCTTCCGCACGGTCGAGATCCGCGGCGACCGCTTCCTGGTCAACGGCGAGCGCGTCGTCTTCCACGGCGTCAACCGCCACGAGACGCACCCCGACCGCGGCCGCGCGTTCGACGAGGACTCCGCCCGCGAGGACCTCGCGATGATGAAGCGCTTCAACGTGAACGCCATCCGCACCAGCCACTATCCGCCGCACCCGCGTCTGCTCGACCTCGCCGACGAGCTCGGCTTCTGGGTGGTCCTCGAGTGCGATCTCGAGACCCACGGGTTCGAGCGCGTCGGCTGGGCCGGCAACCCCAGCGACGACCCCGCGTGGCGCGAGGCGTACCTCGACCGCATCGAGCGGACCGTCGAGCGCGACAAGAACCATCCGAGCATCGTGCTCTGGTCCCTCGGCAACGAGGCGGGCACCGGCGCGAACCTCGCCGCGATGTCCGCCTGGGTGCACGGGCGCGACCCGGAGCGCCCCGTCCACTACGAGGGCGACTACACCGGCGCCTACACCGACGTGTACTCGCGGATGTACTCCTCGATCCCCGAGACCGAGCGGATCGGCACCGACGGCTCGCTCACTCCGCTGCTCGGCTGCTCCCCCGGCGAGTCCGCGCGGCAGCGCTCCAAGCCCTTCCTGCTCTGCGAGTACGTGCACGCGATGGGCAACGGCCCGGGAGCGATCGACCAGTACGAGGACCTCGTCGACCGCTTCCCGCGGCTGCACGGCGGCTTCGTCTGGGAGTGGCGCGACCACGGCCTGCGGGCGCGCACGCCGGACGGCGTCGAGTACTACGCGTACGGCGGCGACTTCGGCGAGGTGGTGCACGACGGCAACTTCGTGATGGACGGCATGGTGCTCTCCGACGGCACGCCCAGCCCGGGCCTGTTCGAGTGGAAGCAGATCGTCGCCCCGGTGCGCCTCACGGTCCGCGGCGACGGCGTCGTCATCGAGAACCGCCGGCACGACGCCTCCACCGCCGATCTGCGCTTCGCGTGGCGGGTCGAGCGGGACGGGCGGGTCACCGCGGAGGGAGTGCTCGACGCCCCGGTGATCGCGGCCGGCGACGCCGTGCACGTGGAGCTCCCTCCGCTCGAGGTGCGCCCCGGCGGCGAGACCTGGCTCACCGTCGACGCGGTCCTCGACGCCACGACCGCCTGGGCGGAGGAGGGCCACGTGCTCTCCACCGGTCAGCACCTCCTCGCCGCCCCCTCGGCGGTGCCCGCATGGACCCGAGCCGTCCGCTCCGCCCCGCCGCTCGAGGGCGGTGCGCTCGGAGTCGCGCGGTTCCGCGACGGCCGGCTCTCCTCTCTCGCGGGCCTGCCCGTCGACGGACCGCGCGCCGAGCTCTGGCGCGCCCCGACCGACAACGACGAGGGCGAGGGCTTCCCCGGCTACGTCGCCGGCGACCCCTTCGACGGCGACGGCCGCGGGACCCCGGCCCCCTCCTCCGCCGCCCGCTGGCGCGAGGCCGGACTCGACCGCCTGGTCGGCCGCGTGCAGGAGGTGGACGCCTCCGCCGGTCTCCGCCGCGTGACCCGCTTCTCGGCCGCGGACCTCGACGCAGGACTCCTGATGGAGGAGCGCTGGAGCGTCGACGGCGAGAGCACGGTCCTCCGCGTCGATCTCGTGCCGACCCGGGGCTGGGACTCCGTGTGGCCGCGACTGGGCATCCGGATCGACCTGCCCGCGTCGATCGACGGCGCGGAGTGGTTCGGCACCGGCCCGCTCGAGTCCTACCCCGACAGCCTCCGGGCCGCGCGGGTGGGGCGCTTCACGGCGGCGATGGACCGGCTGACGACTCCCTACTCCCGCCCTCAGGAGAGCGGTCACCGCAGCAGCGTGCGCGAGCTGACGCTGATGGACGCGGGCTCGCCCCGGCTCCGCATCGAGGCCGCGCGCGACCTGCACGGGCGCCTCCCCGGCTTCACCCTGGCGCGGCACACGCCGCAGGAGATCACGTCCGCCGCGCACCCGCACGAGCTGCCGGAGTCGGAGCGCGCGGTCCTCGTGATCGACGCCGCCCAGCACGGCCTGGGCTCGCGCGCGTGCGGTCCGGACGTGTGGCCCGACTTCCAGCTGCGGCCGGAGGCGCGGACGATCCTGCTCCGCTTCACCGCAGCCGGCTGAGCACCGGCAGAGGACGAGGGAAGGCCCGCGGGATCGCGTCCCGCGGGCCTTCCGTCGTCCTCGGGACGGGTCAGTCGCTCTGCGTGCGCGGGAGCGGTCCGCCGATGAAGAGGTCCGTGTTCATGCGCCGACGACGCATGACGACCAGGACGGCCGCGCAGGCGACGAGGGACGCGACGACGGCCCCGCCGCCGATCATCAGCGCGGCGGTCGGAGTGATGCCGGCCGGTCCCGCCGAGGCGGCCGTGCTGATGAAGGCGGTGCGTGCGGCGCTGATCGCGGTGCCGCAGACCTGCTGCGCCTCCCACGGCGCGGCCGTGGTGTCGCTGTCGCGGTAGGAGACGGTCACGGCCGCGGTGCGGTGCGACTCGCGGCCGAAGGCGACGACGCAGTAGACGGAGGGATCGGGGTCGGCGACGACCGCGTCGCCCAGTGCCAGCTCGGCCCAGCCGATGGCGTCGGACTGCACGGCGACGTCGCCGGCGGCCAGGTCGGCGCGGGCCCCGGAGGTCTCGAAGGCGCCCACGGCGACCTCCTCGTCGGCGTCGAAGCCCCAGACGGCGCCGCGGGGCGCCTCGGTGCTGCCGTCGCCGAGCTCGCGCGGCTCGAGCAGGAGGCCGTTGCCGGAGGACGCCGCGAGCCGGAAGACGACCTTGGCGGCGGAGCCCTGGTCGCCCGTGAGGTCGACCGTGAAGGCGCCCGACTTGGTGATCAGCGCGGTCGGCACGGTGGCGGTGCCGCTCCCCGCCTCGAGGGTCAGCGGGGTCTTGGTGCCGTTCGGGTCGCGGAGGACCGCCGAGACGGCCTCGCCGCTCGCGAAGCCGGTGTACGAGAAGCCGACGCCGTAGAAGCGGGCGAGCTCGACGGTGAGCGCCTCCGGCTGGACGGCGAGCTCGCGGGTGAGGAAGACATCGGCGGTCGCGGTGCCCGCCGCCGGCTTCGCGCCCTCGGTCGAGGTGCCGAGCTCGGTGCGTCCGGGGGCCGACGCCGCCGGAGTGACGGCGCCCGCACCGGAGGAGCCGGCCGTGCCGGACGTGGTGGTGCCGGAGGTGGTCCCGCCGCCGGAGGTGCCGCCGGACGTTCCTCCGCCCGTGGAGGTGCCGCCCGTGGTGCCGCCGCCGGAGCCTGTGCCGCCGGAGGACGATCCGCCGCCGGTGGAGGGCTGGCCGCCGCCGGAGCCGCCCTGCTGGCCGCCGCCGGTCGATCCGCCGCCGGTGGAGGGCTGGCTCGGCTGCTGGGGCGCGGGGTCGACCGGTGCCGGGTCGACCGGTGCCGGATCGACCGGCGCGGGGTCCACGGGCGCGGGATCGACGGGAGCGGGCTGCTCGGGCTCCACCGGCACCTCGGGCACTCCGGGGACGGAGGGCTCCTCGGGGACGCCCGGGACGGGGTCGGAGCCGCCGTCGCCCGGCTGCTCGGGATCCTCCGGCACGCCGGGGACCGTCGTCGCGGCCGGCTGCTCGACCGTGGTCGAGACCGTCGAGGCGGCGGGGGCCGCGACGGCCGCTCCAGGGAGGGCCAGGCCGAGCACGAGCGCCGCGAGAGCGGCGGCGGGCAGGGCGAGTCGGCGGGATGACGGCATGGCGGTTCCTTCCTCCACGGGCGACGATCTGCGTCCGCGCACGGAGGAGCGCACTCCCCCCTCACGAGGGTACGGGCGAGAGACGAGCCATCGCGAGCCGTGTTGTCCCCCGTCAGAGGGACGTCTCGGCCGTGCATCCATCCGAACGGCCCGGTCGACGCTCATCCGCGGGCGAGGAGAGCTCGGCGCAGCCGCGCGGGATCGACCCGCCAGAAGGTGTGGACGCGCCCGTCGATCAGCACCACCGGGATCTCCTCGACGAAGCGCTCGTGCAGCTCCGGATCGTCGAGGATCGACACCTCCGAGACGGCGACCGACGCCTCGCCGCCCAGATCGGCGACCACCTGCTCGACCACGGTCCGCGCGTCGTCGCAGAGATGACAGCCCGGCTTGCCCACGAGCGTCAGCTCCACGTCCACCATGCGGTCAGTGTACGGCGGCCGCGGCGACGGGCGCCGGGACGGCGAGCGCCGACGGGACCGCCCCGTGAACGCAGACGAGCGCCCGACCCCGGAAGGGCGGACGCTCGAGTGGGAAGAGGCGCGAGCCTACTTCTTGTTGCGACGCTGGTGGCGAGTCTTGCGAAGCAGCTTGCGGTGCTTCTTCTTCGCCATACGCTTGCGACGCTTCTTGATGACAGAACCCACGAAGACCTCACAACGTTCAGGGGGTCGACCGCCCGACGGGCGGCCGCTTACGAAAAACTGGCTCCCGCGAGCTTACACGACCCGGGGCTCCACCGGTTCCGGCTCCTCGGCGCCCTCACTTGCGGATGCGCAGCGCCTCCGCGACCTTCGTCGCTCCCTCGCTGACGCCTCGCTGGATGTCCTGCACCACGGTGCTGACCTGGTGGGTGCGCTCGGCGAGGGCCCGGCCCAGCGACTCCGCCCGGGCCGCGGTCGGAGCGTCGAGCAGGGCGCCGGCCGCCTCGTCCTCGGCGAGGAAGGGCAGCAGCCAGTCCTCGACCTCCGCCAGCGGCGCGTACTCGAGCGCGTAGAAGCGGTGCTGTCCGCTCTCGCGCACCGTGACGAGGCCGGTCTCGCGCAGCACCTTGAGGTGCTTGGAGACGGTCGGCTGGCTCAGCTCGAGGCGCGCCACGATCCGCGACACGCTCATGCCCTCGGCCGAGCCGTCCCGCCGCTGCTCGAGCAGCAGGGCGAGGATGTCCCGGCGGGTCCCGTCCGCGATCACCCCGAAGATGTCAGCCATGCGCCCAGGCTAGTCAGCGCCCCGGGGGCCCGGCACCGAGCGGGTAGCATGGCCGCGATCGAGTGGAGGATCCGCCGTGGTGGTTCGGCAGCAGTTCCGCAGCCCCGTGGGCGTCTCGCCCGTCTCCCCCTGGTCGGGTTTCGAGCGGGCCCGCGACCTCATCGACGACTTCGCCGGACGCTCGCCGTCCCGCTTCGCCATCCTCATCTTCTCGGCGCTCGTGCTCGTCTTCACCCTGCTGTTCTCGCTGCCGGTGTCGAGCACCACGGGCACCGTCACTCCGCTGCACGACGCCTTCTTCACCGCGATGTCGGTGATCTGCGTGACCGGCCTCGCGACGGTCGACATGGCGACGCACTGGTCGGCGTTCGGCCACTCGATCGTCTTCGTCGGCGTGAACATCGGCGCTCTGGGGGTGCTGACGCTCGCCTCGATCATGGGCCTGGCGATCTCGCGCCGCCTCGGCCTCCGGGCGAAGCTCATGGTCGCCAGCGACTCGAACCCGCTGCGGATCCACTCCGGCCCCGTCGCCGAGGGCCAGGCCGTGCGCCTGGGCGAGATCGGCGGACTGCTCGCCACCGTCGCGATCAGCGCCGCCGCGATCGAGATCATCGTCGCGCTGCTGCTGTTCCCGCGGATGCTGATCGACGGGATCCCGATCGGCGAGGCCGTCTGGCACTCCTTCTACTACTCCGCGATGGCGTTCACGAACACCGGCTTCGCTCCGAACGCCGCAGGCCTCACCCCGTTCGAGGACGACTACTGGTTCCTCGGCATCCTGATGCTCGGCGTCTTCCTCGGCTCGATCGGCTTCCCCGTCATCTACGCCTTCTCCCGCGGCTGGCGGCGCCCGCGCAAGTGGTCGGTCCACGTGAAGCTGACGCTGGTCACCTCCCTGGTCCTGCTCGTCGCCGGGGCCGTCCTCTACATCGTGCTGGAGTTCGACAATCCGAGGACCTTCGGCAGCCTCGATGCGGGGGACACCGTCTTCCAGTCCTTCTTCCTCTCGACGATGACGCGGTCGGGCGGCTTCTCGACGATCTCGGTCCCCGACCTGAACGGCTCGAGCCTGCTCGTGACGGACATGCTGATGTTCATCGGCGGAGGATCGGCCTCCACGGCCGGCGGGATCAAGGTCACGACCCTCGCGATCCTCTTCCTGGCCGCCTTCGCCGAGGCCCGCGGCAACAACGACATGGAGGCGTTCGGCCGCCGGATCCCGAACGACGTCCTGCGCCTGGCCGTCTCGGTCGTGCTGTGGGGCGCGACGACGGTCGCCGTGTCGAGCGTCCTGATCCTTCACATCACCAAGGCCTCGCTCGACCACGTGCTCTTCGACGTGATCTCGGCCTTCGCGACCTCCGGGCTCTCGACGGGGCTCACCGCGGAGCTGCCGCCGTCCGGGGTCTACATCCTCGCGCTGACGATGTTCATGGGACGCGTTGGTACCGTGACTCTCGCCGCCGCGCTCGCCGCGAGCCAGCGGAGGCAGTTGTTCAGACGACCGGAAGAGAGGCCCATCGTTGGTTGACCGCATCAGGTACGACGCCCCGGTGCTGGTGATCGGCCTCGGGCGCTTCGGAGCCGCCACGGCCGGCCAGCTCGACCGCCTCGACCGCGAGGTGCTCGCCATCGACGCCGACGCCGGTCTCGTGCAGAAGTGGTCGGAGCGGGTCACCCACGCGGTGCAGGCCGACGCCCGCTCGCTCGACGCGCTCGCGCAGATCGGCGCGCAGGACTTCCAGGTCGCCGTCGTCGCGGTCGGCTCCTCGATCGAGGCGTCCGTGCTGATCACGGCGAACCTCGTCGACCTCAAGATCCCGCAGATCTGGGCGAAGGCGATCTCGCGCTCGCACGGCAAGATCCTCGAGCGGATCGGCGCGAACCACGTGATCTACCCCGAGGCGGAGGCGGGCGAGCGCGTCGCGCACCTGGTCTCGGGCCGCATGCTCGACTTCATCGAGTTCGACGACGATTTCGTGCTCGCGAAGATGTACCCGCCCAAGCCGATCCGGGGGCTGACGCTCACGGAGTCGGGCGTGCGCCGCAAGCACCGCGTGACCGTCGTCGGCGTCAAGAGCCCGGGCAAGCCCTTCACCTACGCGACCGAGCAGACCGTCGTCTCGAACCACGACCTCATCGTGGTCAGCGGCACACCCAGCGACATCGAGCGGTTCGCGGCCCTCGGCTCCTGACCCGCGCCCCTCGCTCCCGCGGGGTCAGGAGGCGGCGAGCTCGCGGGCGCGCGCCAGGGCGGCGTCGGTCGCCCGCGTGAAGAGCGCGGCGAGGTCGGCCTCCTGGAGGACCGCGACGGCCCGCTCGGTGGTGCCTTTCGGGCTGGTGACCCGGCGGCGCAGCTCCGCGGGCTCCTCGCCGGAGTGGGCGAGCAGCTCCGCCGCGCCGCGGAACGTGCCGACCACCATCGTCGACGCCTGCTCCGGAGTGAAGCCCTTCGCGACAGCGGCCGCGATGAGCTCCTCGATCAGCAGGAACACGTAGGCGGGCCCCGAGCCGGAGATCGTCGAGAGCGCGTCGAGCTGCGACTCCGGCACCTCGACCACCTCGCCGACCGTCTCGAACAGGCGGCGCACGAGCGCCAGGTCCTCGTCGCCGGACCGCGTGCCGGCGCTGAGGCCGGTGACGGCGCGGCCCACGACCGCGGGAGTGTTCGGCATCGAGCGGAGCACGGCGACCGACGCGGGCAGGTGCCGCTCGAACGTGGCCGAGGTCACGCCGGCGGCGACGGAGACGACGACCGCGCCCGGGGCGAGCGCGTCGGCGATCTCGTCGAGCAGGTCCGGCACCATGTGCGGCTTGACGGCCACGAGCACGACCGCCGCGCCCTCGACCGCGCGCCGGTTGGCCTCCGGGTCGTCCGCGGTGGCGAAGGCGGTCACCACCGGGTGCCCGTCCCACGCGGCGGCCTTCGCGGAGTCGCGGTTGGTCACCCGCACGCCCCCCTCGACGCGCACGCCGGGAGCCAGCAGGCCCTGGAGGATCGCGCCTCCCATCGAGCCGAGGCCGAGGACGGCGATGGACGGGAGCAGGACGGGCGCATCGGTCACGCCGCTCATCCTACGAAGAGCCCGCGGCAAGGGGGTCCGGGGCCGGTCCGGGGCCTCGTAGGATGGCCCGACCATCCAGCGGCGAGCCCGAGGAGACCACGTGAGCGCATCCGGAGGCGGCACCGCGATCATCGCGGCGCTCGCGGCCAACCTCGGCATCGCCCTGACGAAGTTCGTCGCCTGGTTCTTCTCCGGATCCGCCTCCATGCTCGCCGAGGGCGTGCACTCGCTCGCCGACTCCGGCAATCAGCTGCTCCTGCTGCTCGGCGGCCGCAAGTCGCGGAAGGCCGCCGACGAGGAGCACCCCTTCGGCTACGGGCGCGAGCGCTACGTCTACGCCTTCGTGGTGTCGATCATCCTGTTCTCCGTCGGCGGCGTCTTCTCGCTCTACGAGGGCATCGAGAAGATCGCCGAGCCGCACGAGCTCGAGAACGCCTGGCTGCCGATCCTGGTCCTCGTGATCTCGATCTGCCTCGAGGGCTACTCGCTGCGCACCGGAGTGAAGGAGTCGAACCGGGTCCGCGGCTCGCAGTCGTGGTTCCAGTTCATCCGCCGGGCGAAGGCGCCGGAGCTGCCCGTGGTGCTCCTCGAGGACGTCGCCGCGCTCACAGGCCTGACGTTCGCGCTGCTCGGAGTCGGGCTGACCGTGATCACCGGCGACTCGGTCTACGACGCGATCGGCACGATCATGATCGGCACCCTGCTGATCGTGGTGGCGGTCGTCCTGGGCGTCGAGACGAAGAGCCTGCTGGTCGGCGAGGGGGCGACTCCCGCCGACGCCGCCTCGATCCGCGCCGCTCTCGAGGCAGGGCGCGACGTCGAGCGCGTCATCCACATGCGCACCCTCTACCTCGGACCGGACGAGATCCTCGTGGCCGCGAAGCTCGCCTTCCCGGCCGCCGAGACCCTCGAGCACGTGGCCGCCGGGATCGACGCAGCCGAGCAGCGGATCCGCGAGGCCGTTCCCGCCGCCACCACGATCTACCTCGAGCCCGACGTCGACCGCGGACGCGCGGGATCGGCGGCGTCCCGTCCGGTCGTGACGGAGGCGGGAGGGGCAGCCGCGGGGAGCGCTCCGCCCGCCGCCGCTGCGCCCGCCGCCTCCCCGCCGGCCTCGCCGCACGGGAGCGCCTGAGATGCGCCGGGCCCTGGCGATCGTCAACGAGCGCGGTGCCGGGCTCGGCGCGCTCGAGCCGGTGCTGACCGAGCGCGGATTCGCCGTCGACGCCGTCGCGGGGACGGACCTCGACGCGATCGACATCCTCGCTCCCGACCTCGTCGTCACGCTCGGCTCCAGCGCCGGCGTCTACGAGACCTCGCGGCACCCCTTCATCAGCCCCGAGATCGCGCTCCTGCAGGACCGGATGCACCACCGTCGTCCCACGCTCGGCGTCTGCTTCGGAGCGCAGCTGATCGCGGCCGCCCTGGGCGAGTCCGTCCGTCCCGGATCGGCCCGCGAGGTCGGCTTCCGCCCGGTCGTGCTCACGGAGGAGGGCGCCCGCTCCCCGCTCCGGCACCTCGCCGGCGTCGACGTCATGCAGTGGCACGGCGACACCTTCGCGCTGCCGAGCGGAGCGGCGCTGCTGGCGTCGTCGCCGGTCGGCGAGGTGCAGGCGTTCGCGGTGGAGGACTGGCTCCTCGGCGTGCAGTTCCACCCCGAGCTGACCGGAACGATGGCCGCGCACTGGCTCGAGGGCGACGGGGAATGGGCAGGAGCGGCGGGCTACGACGCCGCCGTGCTCGACGCCGACGTCGCGGCGGAGCGCTTCGAGCGGATGCACGCGGCGACGCGGCTCGCGCTGACGGAGTGGCTGGGCGCTCCGAGCTGAGGGGTCGACGGCGGTCGGCGTCAGCGGCGGTCGAGGAAGAAGTCGAGCAGGAGCCGCGAGCTCTCCGCGGCGCGGACCCCGGGGTACACCTCGACCACGTGGTTGTGCCGGCGGTCGCGGAGGAGGTCGTGCACCGATCCTGAGGCGCCCGCCTTCTCGTCCCACGCGCCGAAGACGACGCGGTCGATCCGCGCCGCCAGGATCGCCCCGGCGCAGAGCACGCACGGCTCGAGCGTGACCACCAGCGTGCAGCCCTCGAGATGCCAGTCGCCGCGGGCCTCGGCCGCCGCGCGGATCGCGACCACCTCGGCGTGCGCCGTCGGATCCCGCCGCAGCTCGCGCTCGTTGCGCCCGAGCCCGAGCACCTCGCCCTCGGAGTCGACGACCACCGCACCCACAGGGACGTCGCCCCAGCCCGTGGCCCGACGCGCCTCGTCGAGCGCCAGGCCCATCCACTCCTCGGAGCGGCGGGGGATACGGAGATCACTGTCGCGCATCGCTCCCCCTCCTGCGGCGGCCCGCTGCGGCCGGTGGGGCGCCGCTGCGGCCAGTAGATTGAGCTTATGCGCGTCCACGTAGCCGACCACCCGCTGATCACCCACAAGCTCACCGTGCTGCGTGACAAGCGCACCCCCTCCCCCACCTTCCGGCAGCTCGCCGAGGAGCTGATGACGCTCCTCGCCTACGAGGCCACTCGCGGCGTCCGCACCCGCACCGTCACCATCGAGACCCCCGTGACGCAGACCACCGGCCTCGCGCTCAGCGACCCGCAGCCGCTGGTCGTCCCGATCCTCCGGGCCGGTCTCGGGATGCTCGAGGGCATGGTCAAGCTCATCCCGACCGCCGAGGTCGGCTTCCTGGGCATGGCGCGCAACGAGGAGACGCTCGAGCCGACCACGTACGCGGAGCGCCTCCCCGACGACCTGTCGAACCGGCAGTGCTTCGTCCTCGACCCGATGCTCGCGACCGGCGGCTCGCTCGTCGCGGCCATCCAGTTCCTCTTCGACCGGGGAGCGGTCGACGTCACCGCCGTCTGCCTGCTCGCCGCCCCCGAGGGCCTGGCCGCCGTCGAGAAGGCCTTCGGCGACCGCGACGTGACCATCGTCCTCGGCTCCCTCGACGAGAAGCTCAACGAGCTCGGCTACATCGTCCCCGGCCTCGGCGACGCGGGCGACCGCCTCTACGGCCTCGCGGGCTGAGCCCGCCGGCCCCCGGACGGGCGGGCCTCGCGTCGGGCCCCGGAACGGAGCGCTCCGCTGAGCCGTGTCGGTCGGCCGGCTCGGCCGAGCGTCGGGATCCGCCGCCGCGCCCAGCCGGCGCCGCTCCCCCTGGTGATCGAGCGGCCCGCGCAACGGGCGTCTCGAGACCCCCGTCCCGGCTCGCACCTCCTCCCGGGCTCCGGAACCACCCCCGACGCGCCGTCCATCCCCACGGAAGTGTTGACGCACCGCACCGGCCTCCGCTTTACTGACGGACATGACTGACACCCTGCACGCCCTGACCTCCCTCGAGGCCTTCGGGAATGCCGGCATGATGATGGCCGGTGGCCCCGTCATGTGCTGTCGAATGTGTGCATGAGGAACTGACCTCGCCGGATCCCCGCACCGCCTCCGCCCGCTGATCACGATCGGCTGAGCGTCCGAGGCGCGGACGATCCCCTGGATGCCCCGCATCCGTCTCTGCCGCCACCGCGTACCGCGGGCCGGCTCGATCGCACACCCGGATCCGCTCCCTCGGACACTCGTCCCGGATCCGACCAGCCAAGGACTCGTCATGACCCTCCTCCACACCCGTACCGTCCCGGCCGCCGCCACCGCGACCGAGGAGCCCCGCCTCCAGCCCGTCGCCGACGTCGCGCCCGCAGCGCCCCGCCTCCGCGCCGTCCCGCAGGGCACCGAGGCCCGCGGCTTCGCCCTCTACGTCGGCATCGACGAGGCCAAGGCCCGCGCCGCCGGAGTCGACCTCGGCCGCCTGGTCGAGGAGCTCAAGCGAGTCACGGCGCAGCTCGCCCCCGACGCCGAGACCTACGCCTCCGTCGCCCTCGCCCCGCAGGGCGCCGGCGGCCGCGATGTGGACGTGGTCCGCCTCGCGCTGCAGGACCCGGCCGCCGTCGCCAAGCGCCGCTCCGACGCCGAGCCCGACCTCGACCGCGCACCCGGCGGCGTCGTCATCGACATCTCCCGCAAGCGCGTCATCCTCGACGACGAGACCGCCGCCCTCACCTACAAGGAGTTCGAGCTCCTCCAGTACCTCGTGCTCCGCGAGGGCCGCACCATCGAGCGCGCCGAGCTCATCGCCTCGCTCTGGGGCGCCGCGGACGACGACGCGCCGAACGAGCGCACCATCGACGTCCACGTCCGCCGCCTCCGCGCCAAGCTCGGCCGCTACGAGGAGATCGTGCGCACCGTCCGCGGAGTCGGCTACCGCTTCGACCGCCACGCCGACGTCGCCATCCGCTACGCGTCGACGCCGTCGCCGGATCTGTTCTGATCTGTGAGGAGAGCGCTTGCGCTCTCCTCACCGCGGTCGGCTTCCACCTGCGGGAGCGTTCCGCAGAGCGGGTCGCGTCCGGCTAGCAGGAAACGCTGGCACGCGTTTCCCGCGTTCGCCTCGAGGGCGGGAAGTCCTCTCAGCCCTCGGGGATGTGCGTGACCGCCCTTCGAACGGGGAGGGCTGCTCGACGGCCCGATGCATGGTCGGAGCCGTGCCGGGACGGGTCACGCCTCGCGGGGCTGGATGACGGGGCCGGGGTGCGTCGGCGGGGGACGAGGGCAGGAGGTGCTCCTCGTGTTCGCGGACGGTCCGGGATGGGCTGCAGTCCGGGATGGAGGTCGGAGGGGTGCAGACGGGGCGTCCTGGGCCGGGAGAGAGCCATCGGAGCGCTGGCGGGCGCGGCGGCGGACGGGACGGGGAGAGCTCAGGGAGGATTCAGGAAAGAGAGGGTTGCGCCGTTACCAGGTCGTTATATAGTTCAAGTGCGTCGACCGTTTGCTGTGGCGGGAAGCGCGAGAAGTGATTGCAGGACACTCTTGGTGCAAGGGAACGAAGGCCGGCCGCTCGCCTCAGCGGCCGGCCTTCTGTCGTTCCCCCGCCCCTGCTCCTCCGACTCCCCCCCTCCCAGCACCCCGGCGTAGGCTGTGCGGCGTCTGGATGTCAGGGAGCCGCTTCCTGATCGCCGAGAAGGAGGACCAGTGGGGTCGAGAGAGGCCGTCGCCGCCTGGGAGTCGCTCTTCCGCGCCCAGGTCCAGGTGATGCGAGCCCTGAGCACCGAGTTCCCCTCGCGGGAGATCTCGATGAACGAGTACGACGTGCTCTTCAATCTCACCCGGCAGCCCGGCCGGCGCGCACGGCTGCGCGACCTGAACCGGCACGTCCTCCTGACGCAGCCCAGCGTCAGCAGACTGATCGACCGGCTCGCCGCCCGCGGCTGCGTCGAGAAGAGCGAGGACCCGGCGGACGCCCGCGGCACGATCATCGCGATCACCGACGAGGGCTACGCGCTCTTCCGCCGCGTCGCGCTCACCCACATGACGACCATCTCGGAGCAGGTCGGCGGCGTCCTCGACGAGGACGAGCTGAAGCAGCTGACCGCACTCTGCGACAAGCTCCGCGACGGCATCGCCTCCTCCTGATCCGTCCCCGCTAGCACGGGCCGCAGCGACCGGCCAGGTCTTCGCCGGGGCGCGGGACTCCCGGATCATGGGGGTCACCATGAGTGACACCTCCCCCACCCTCGTCTGGCTCCGCGACGACCTGCGCCTGGCCGACAACCCCGCCCTGCGCGCCGCGATCGACCGTGGCGGTCCCGTCGCGGTCTGCTACGTGCTCGACGAGGAGTCGGCGGGCATCCGTCCGCTCGGGGGCGCCTCCCGCTGGTGGCTGCACGGCAGCCTCGCGGCCCTCGCCGCCGACCTGCGCGACCACGGCGCCCCGCTGATCCTGCGCCGCGGACCGGCCGAGGCCGTCGTCCTCCAGCTCGCCGAGGAGATCGGCGCCGGGGCCGTGCACTGGAACCGCCGCTACGGGAGGGCCGAGCGCACCGTCGACGCGGCGGTGAAGGAGTCGCTCCGCGACCGCGGCCTCGAGGCCGAGAGCCACCAGGGCTCGCTGATGTTCGAGCCGTGGACCGTGCAGACCGGCGCCGGCGGCCCCTACTCCGTCTACACGCCCTTCGCCCGCGCCTGCCGTGCGAAGCCGACGCCGCGCGCGCCACTCCCCCGCCCCCGCTCGCTCGACGGCGTCACGGGAGACATCGCCTCCGACTCCCTCGACGACTGGGAGCTGCTGCCCACGCGTCCCGACTGGGCGGGAGGGCTGCGCGAGCGCTGGGTCCCCGGAGAGAAGGCGGCGGCCGACCGGCTGCGCGCGTTCCTCGCGGAGCAGCTCGACGACTACGCCGACGGCCGCGACCGGCCCGCGGAGGACGCGACCTCGAACCTCTCGCCGCACCTGCGGTGGGGCGAGATCAGCCCCTTCCAGGTGTGGCACGCCCTGGAGGAGGCGCACGCGAAGGGCCTGCACCGCGGCGACGGCAGCGACCGGTTCCTCTCCGAGGTGCTCTGGCGCGAGTTCTGCTACCACCTGCTGTTCCACTGGCCGGATCTGGCGACCGCGAACTTCGACACCCGCTTCGACTCCTTCCCGTGGGGGCGCCCCGGCCAGCAGGCGATCGACGCGTGGCACCAGGGCCGCACCGGATACCCGCTGGTGGACGCCGGCATGCGTGAGCTCTGGAGCACCGGCTACATGCACAACCGGGTCCGGATGGTGACCGCGTCGTTCCTGATCAAGAACCTGCTGGTCGACTGGCGGGTGGGCGAGGAGTGGTTCTGGGACACCCTGGTCGACGCGGACCCGGCGAGCAACGCCGCGAACTGGCAGTGGGTCGCGGGCTCCGGAGCCGATGCCTCACCGTTCTTCCGGGTGTTCAACCCGGTCACGCAGTCGAAGAAGTTCGACCCGGCCGGCGAGTACATCCGCCACAACGTGCCCGAGCTGGGCGGCGTCGAGGGCGCGGCCGTGCACGAGCCGTGGACGCTCGAGGACACGCTGACCGGAGGCGCGGACGGCTATCCGGCGCCTCTCGTCGACCTCAAGGAGACGCGGGCGCACGCGCTGGACGCCTTCGCGCAGATCAAGAGCGCCCCGCGCGACATCACGCCCCGGGGCGACGACTGAGCGTCGCCGGTGAGAGGCGTCCCGCCGGTCAGACGGAGCGGCCGGACCCGGCGAGCGGGTCCTCCTCCCCGCCCTGATCGCGCAGATCGCGGGCCGGGATGCCGACGAGCACCGCTCCGTCGGGCGCGTCCTTCACCACGACGGCGTTCGCGCCCACGCTGACGTCGGACCCGAGCACGAGCGGGCCCAGGACGACGGCGCCGGCACCGACGACCACCCGGTCGCCGAGCGTGGGGTGCCGCCGCTCGCGCCGGGCCGACCTCCCGCCCAGCGTGACGGAGTGGTACAGCATGCAGTCGTCGCCGATCCGCGCGGTCTCGCCGATGACGACGCCCATGCCGTGGTCGATGAACAGGCGCCGGCCGATGGTCGCACCGGGATGGATCTCCACTCCGGTCGCCGCGCGCGCCGCCTGGCTGAGCAGCCGGGCGGGCAGGCGGAGGCCGCGCCGCCACCAGGCGTGCGCGACGCGGTGCACCCAGACCGCGTGCACTCCCGGGTAGGAGAGGACGACCTCCGCCGCGCTCCGGGCGGCGGGGTCGCGCTCCCGGGCGGTGCGCACGTCCTCGCGGAGCAGGGTGAGGAGTCCGGGACGCTCGGGTCCGGAGGGGACTCGGCGCTCCGGCCGGCCGTCGCGGCCGGAGCGTGGCGTCCCGCCTCGTCTCGAGGCGCTCAGCTGCGGAGGTCCTCGTACAGGACGGTCGAGATGTACCGCTCGCCGAAGTCGCAGACGATGGCCACGACGGTCTTCCCCGCGTTCTCGGGGCGCTTCGCGACCTCGAGCGCGGCCCACATGATCGAGCCGGAGGAGATGCCGCCGAGGATGCCCTCCTGAGAGGCCATCTCGCGGGCCACCCGCACGGAGTCGTCGAGCGTCACGTCGATGATCTCGTCGTAGACCTCGCGGTCGAGGATCGCGGGGACGAAGTTGGCGCCGATGCCCTGGATCTTGTGCGGGCCGGCGGTGCCCTGGGTGAGGAGCGGGGAGTCGATCGGCTCCACTCCGATGATCTGCACGCCGGGCTTGCGCTCCTTGAGCACCTGGCCGACTCCGGTGATGGTGCCGCCGGTGCCGATGCCGGCCACGAAGACGTCGACCTCGCCGTCGGTGTCCTCCCAGACCTCCTCCGCGGTGGTGCGGCGGTGCACCTCGGGGTTGGCGGCGTTCTCGAACTGGCGGGCGAGGACCGCGCCGGGGGTCTCGTCGACGATCGCGCGGGCGCGCTCGACCGCTCCGCGCATCCCCTCGCTGCCGGGGGTGAGCACGATCTCGGCTCCGTAGGCGCGGAGGAGGACCCGGCGCTCGACGGACATCGTCTCGGGCATCGTGAGGACGACCGTGTAGCCGCGGGCGGCGCCCACCATCGCGAGCGCGATGCCGGTGTTGCCGCTCGTGCCCTCGACGATCGTCCCGCCGGGGAGCAGCTCGCCGGAGGCCTCTGCCGCGTCGACGATGGCGACGCCGATGCGGTCCTTCACGCTGTTCGCGGGGTTGTAGAACTCGAGCTTGGCGAGGACCGTCGCCTGGTCGGCCCCCTCCAGCCGGTTGATGCGGACGAGAGGGGTCCTGCCGACGAGCTGGGTCACGTCGTCGTGGATGCGTGCCATGGTGTGCGCTTTCTGCCGGGGCCTGCCGCCCGGGGCCCCGGAGCGGTGGGTGGAACGGGTGCTGCGGCGCCCCTCGGAGCGGCGCTCCCCCCACGATACGGATGCATCGACCCGAGGTCAGCACCCGGACGCGCCCGCTCCTGCGCATCGCCCGCCAGCTCCGCATCTCCACCCGCAGGAGGACGCACCCCGGCCGCATGCGTCACGTACCATGAACTCGGGGGATCGCGCGACTGCTCGCGAGGCTTCTCGCCACCCTCCCCCGGATCTCCGCGGCCCCGCGCCGCGTCGAAAGGACGACCGCTCCATGGCACTTCCCACTGCATCCCGCCGCTCCGTCCGGCCGCTCGGGATGTCGCTGCGGGCGGTCATGGGGTTCATCGGGATGAGCGCCGTGGCGGGCGTCCTGATCACCGTCGGCGTCACCCCGGCCCTCGCGCTGACGGGCCTGGCGACGAGCAACACGATCGGCATGTTCCAGAACCTGCCGGGCTACCTCGACGTGGGCCAGCTGATGCAGCGCACCAACGTCTACGCGAGCGACGGGACGACCCTCCTCGCCTCCGTCTACGACCAGAACCGCGTCGAGGTCGGCTGGGACGACGTCGCGCAGTCCGCGAAGGACGCCGCCGTCGCCGGCGAGGACCCGCGCTTCTACGAGCACGGCGGCATCGACCTGCAGGGCACGCTCCGGGCCATCGCCGTCACGCTGACGGGCGACGACCTGCAGGGCGGGTCGTCGATCACGCAGCAGTACGTCAAGAACGTCCTGGTGCAGAAGGCGGAGTCGATCACCGACGAGGCCGCGCGCGACAAGGCCTACCAGGAGGCGACGGATCCGACCCCCGAGCGCAAGCTCAAGGAGATGCGGCTCGCGATCGGCCTCGAGAAGGAGGCGTCGAAGGACGACATCCTGCTCGGCTACCTGAACATCGCCCTCTTCGGAGGCACCGTCTACGGCATCGAGGCCGCGGCGAACTACTACTACGGCATCCCGGCGAGCCAGCTCTCGACCTCGCAGGCGGCCGCGCTGCTGGCGATCGTGAACAACCCGGCGAAGTTCCGCTTCGACAACCCGGGCGACGAGGCGAACGGCGCCGCCAACGGCTACGCCGCCACCAAGGAGCGCCGCGACTACATCCTCTCGGAGGAGCTCAAGCACGGCCGGATCGACCAGGCCGCGCACGACGCCGCCGTCGCCGAGCCGATCACCCCGAGCATCACGGAGCCCTCGACCGGCTGCACCACCGCCGGAAACGCCGCGTACTTCTGCGACTACGTGCTGAACGTCCTCCGCAACGACTCCGTCTTCGGGGCGACCGACGACGAGCGCTACCAGCGCATCCGCCAGGGCGGCTTCGACGTCGTGACGACCCTCGACCTCGACATCCAGCAGGTCTCGCAGGCGGCGCTCAACGCCTACATCCCCTCCGTCGACCCGCGCTTCCAGGTCGGCGCGACGGCCGCCTCCGTCGAGGCGAAGACGGGCCGCGTGCTCTCCATGGTGCAGAACACGCAGTACAGCCAGGACGAGCAGTTCCTCGCCGCGAACCCCGGCTACAGCGCGATCAACCTCAACGTCGACCTCGACATGGGCGGCGGCTCCGGCGTGCAGACCGGATCCACCTACAAGGTGTTCACGCTGGCGCAGTGGCTGAAGGCGGGGCACACCGTCAACGAGTCGTTCGCCTCCCCCACCTCCGGCTTCAGCTCCTACCCCCAGAAGTGCAACGTCGCGGGCGACGGCGGCTACTACGGCAAGTTCTCCCCGCGCAACGACGACCCGTCGGAGGACGCGAGCTCGATGAGCGCGCTCGGCGCGACCACGAACTCGATCAACACCGGCTTCATGGGCATGGCGCAGCAGCTCGACCTCTGCGACATCCGCACCACCGCCGAGTCGTTCGGGATGCACCGCGCCGACGGCCGCGAGCTCGCGAACGGACCGGCCTCGGTCCTCGGGACGAACGAGATCGCGCCCCTGACGGTCGCCAACGCCTACGCGGGGATCGCGAACGACGGCACGACCTGCTCGGCGATCGTCATCGACCGGATCACCGACAGCGAGGGCAACGCCGTCGCCGCCCCGGCGTCGGCGTGCACCCCCTCCGTGTCGCCCGAGGTCGCCCGAGGGATGCAGTACGCGATGCAGCGGGTGATGACCTCCGGAACGGCCTACGCCTCGAACCCCTTCGACGGCATCGAGCACATCGGCAAGACGGGCACCACCGACGAGGCCGCAGACGTGTGGACGGCGGGCGCCAGCAAGGCCGCCTCCCTCGCGGTCTGGGTCGGCAGCATCAACGGCTTCGCCGACAACACCAAGCAGAACCTGCGCTTCATCAGCCTGACGGGCGAGAAGGGCACCATCCGCGCCTCCAACGCCCGGCACGCCATCTGGAAGCCGATCATGACGGCGCTCGACGAGAAGTACGGCGGCGACGACTTCACGGCGCCGCCGGCCTCGATGCTCGCGTACTCGCCTCGATCGGCGGCGAACTCCGAGGTCCCCGACGTCACGGGCGAGACGGTCGAGAGCGCCACGGCGATCCTCACGGCCGCCGGTTTCGTCGTCGGGATGCACGAGTCGGTCGACTCCTCGACGATCCCGGAGGGCTCCGTCGTGTCGACGACGCCGAGCGCGGAGGAGACGGCGGTCGCCGGCGGGGTGATCCCCCTGCAGGTGAGCACGGGCAAGGCTCCGGCCAATCCGAACGACATCTCGGACCTGAACGGCGACCTGATCGAGTAGAGACGTCGCCCGTCGTGCGAAGGGGCCGATCCCGCCGGGGGTCGGCCCCTTCTGCTGTCGCGGGAGCCGAGCCGGCGCGGGCGCCGTCGCGCCGGTTCCGGGCGGTCAGGCGTCCGGCGCGGCCGTGGCGCGCCTCGTCGGGGATGTCGCAGGCCTCGCCTAGGGTGCTGGTGCAGCGAGAGGATCCATCCTGAAGCGACCGAACGTCCCCGTCTTCCAGCCCCGTCGAACAGTCCACGGGGCTCTCGGCGCGCTGTTCGGATTCGTGATCGTCAGCGTGCTGGCGGGTCTGCTCGCCTCGCTCGTCGTCGCCCCCGCCGCCGCGCTCACCGGAGCGGCGACCTCCGGCACCATCTCGGCCTTCCAGTCCCTCCCGAGCTACCTCGAGGTCGGGCGCCTGATGCAGAAGAGCGACGTCTACGCGGGCGACCCGGACGACCCGACGCTGCTGGCGTCCTTCTACGACCAGAACCGGATCGAGGTGCCGGCCGACCGGATCGCCGACTCCGTGAAGGACGCGCTCGTCGCGAGCGAGGACCCGCGCTTCTACGACCACGGGGGGATCGACCTGCAGGGCACCCTCCGCGCCATCGCCAGCACCTACCTCCTCGACGGCGACACCCAGGGCGGCTCGTCGATCACGCAGCAGTACGTGAAGAACGTGCTGGTGCAGAAGGCCGAGTCGATCCCGGACGAGGCCGACCGCGACCGTGCGTACGCGGAGGCGACGGCGACCACGGCCGAGCGCAAGCTCAAGGAGATGCGGCTCGCGATCGGGCTCGAGAAGGTGTCCTCGAAGGACGACATCCTCCTCGGCTATCTCAACATCGCCCTGTTCGGAGGCACCGTCTACGGCATCGAGGCCGCGGCGGAGTACTACTACGGCATCCCGGCAGCAGACCTCTCCCTCGCGCAGTCGGCGTCGCTCCTGGCGATCGTGAACAACCCCGAGAAGTTCCGCTTCGACCGGCCGGACGACGCGGCCAACGGCGAGGCGAACGGCTACGCGCAGACCCGGGAGCGGCGCGACTACATCCTCGACCGGATGCTCGAGACGGGGAGCATCGACCGGGCCGCGCACGACGCCGCGGCCGCCGAGGCGATCACCCCCGACATCACCCCGCCCTCCACCGGCTGCCAGACGGCCGGCAGCGCGGCCTACTTCTGCGACTACGTGACCCACGTCCTCCGCGACGACCCGGCGCTCGGCGCGACCGACGACGAGCGCTACGCGGCGATCAAGCAGGGCGGGATCAAGGTCTACACGACGATCGACCTCGACCTGCAGAGGACCGCGCAGGAGCTCATGGACGAGCAGGTCCCCTCCTCCGATCCGCGTTTCGACGTCGGGGCGACCGCGGTCGCCGTTCAGAACGGCACCGGGCGCATCCTCACCATGGTGCAGAACAAGCGCTACAGCCAGGACCCGGACGTCATCGCGAGCGGGCCGGAGTTCTCGGCGATCAACCTCAACGTCGACGCGTCCGCGGGCGGCGGCAACGGCTTCCAGACCGGCTCCGCCTACAAGGTGTTCACGCTCGCCGAGTGGCTCGACCGCGGGCACACCCTGCTCGAGCAGTTCGACTCGAAGCAGAAGAACTGGACCGGCTTCGCCGACAGCTGCGAGGGCACGTGGGACTACGACTCCTACAACCCCAAAAACGCCGGCGACGGCGGCTACACCGACACCCAGACGGCGCTGTACTCGACGATCTACTCGCTGAACACGGGCTTCACCGGGATGTCGCACCTGCTCGACCAGTGCGAGATCCGCAAGCAGGCCGAGGCCTTCGGAGTGCACCGCGCGGACGGGACCGCGCTCGTGCAGTCGCCGGGAGCGGTCCTCGGCACCAACGAGATCGCGCCGCTCACCATGGCGACCGCCTACTCCGGCATCGCCGAGAACGGCACGACCTGCACTCCCGTCGCGATCACGGCGATCGTCGGAGCCGACGGTCGCGGGATCGAGCCGGTGGAGACGACCTGCAGCCGGGCGGTGTCGTCGAAGGTCGCCTCGGCGATGCAGTACACGATGCTCAAGGTGACCGCGGAGGGCACGGGCGTCGAGGACGATCCGAAGAACGGCGTCCAGCACATCACCAAGACGGGCACCACCGACAACTCCGCCGACACCTGGGCCATCGGGGCCTCGACCGAGACCTCCCTCGCGGTCTGGGTCGGCAGCATCTCGGCACGCGAGGACGGCTCGAGGGTGAACCTCGACTCGATCGACTTCGACAGCGGCTGGGCCCCCTCGGCACGCCACCGGATCTGGAAGCCGCTGATGACGGCGATCGACTCCCGCTACGGCGGCTCCGACTTCCCGCAGGCCGACCAGTCGCTGATCGCCGCGCCGCAGGTCACCGTGCCGGACCTGTCGGGCCGGACCAGCGACTCCGCCGCGCGGGCGCTGACGGCAGCAGGTCTCACCCCCGGAGCGACGTCGCAGGTCGACTCGACGCAGCCGATGAACACCGTGGCCGGCACCGGTCCCGCCGCGGGCACCCGCGTGGACAAGGGATCGGTGGTGGGCGTGCAGCTGAGCACGGGGAAGGCGCCGCCCGCTCCCGCTCCGGCCGGCTGACACCGCCGGTCCGTGGCGCCGCCGATCGGCGAGGATCGGAGACGGTGAGGGGTCAGGGGTACGGGCCAGGGGGCGGCTCAGGGTCCGACGGCTCCGGCGGGAAGGAGCCCGAACTCGACGAGCTCGTCGTCGGTGAGCAGCCGGCTGCGGATCATGAAGCGCTTGCCCTCGGGGGCTTCGACGCTGAACCCGCTGCCGCGCCCGTCGACGAGGTCGACGGTGAGGTGGGTGTGCTTCCAGTACTCGAACTGGGAGCGGGACATCCAGAAGTCGATCGGGTCCAGGCCGTCGAGCCGGAGCGACTCGACGAGCACGTCCGAGGCGCCGGTGCGGAACATCCCGGCGGGGAAGCACATCGGGGAGCTGCCGTCGCAGCATCCGCCCGACTGGTGGAACATGAGCGGCCCGTGCAGCGCCGTCATCCGGCGGAGCATGTCGGCCGCCTCCGCAGTGACGTCGACCCTCGTGGAGGTCATGGGTGGTGCTCCTTCGCTCGTGGTGCGGACTGTCGGGGGTGCGCCCGACCGCTGATGGCGAACGCTCGTCCGGGCGGCATCTCGATACGCCGCTGCGCGGACTACTCGATCAACATGAGGGGGCGCCCCCTCGTCCGATGCCTCGCCCGAAGGGCCGAGCAGCGTTCTCCCGCGCGCCGCCAGGTGCCTCGCCCGCAGGGCCGAGCACCGAACGGCGGATCCGCGTGCCAGCGGATCCGTCTCGGTGCGGACGCTCCCCGCTCCTCCCCACCCGGCCACGTCGGCGAGCCGACCGCGGCACGGGCGACGAGGAACGAGGAGCCCGTGCCAACCAGCACCGAACGGCGGATCCGCGTCCCAGCGGATCCGTCTCGGTGCGGACGCTCCCCGCTCCACCCACCCGGCCACGTCCGCAGGCCGACCGCGGCACGGGCGACGAGGAACGAGGAGCCCGTGCACACCGACTCAGAAGAAGCCCATGGGTCCTTCCGCGTAGGAGACGAGGAGGTTCTTCGTCTGCTGGTAGTGGTCGAGCATCACCTTGTGGTTCTCGCGTCCGATGCCCGACTGCTTGTAGCCGCCGAACGCCGCGTGCGCGGGGTACTGGTGGTAGGTGTTCGACCAGACGCGGCCCGCTTCGATGGCTCGGCCGGCGCGGTAGAGCTGGGCGCCGTTGCGGCTCCACACTCCGGCGCCGAGGCCGTAGAGGGTGTCGTTGGCGATGCCGATCGCGTCGTCGAAGTCCTCGAAGGAGGTGAGGGCGAGGACCGGGCCGAAGATCTCCTCCTGGAAGATGCGCATCGAGTTGCGTCCTTCGAACACCGTCGGGTTGACGTAGTAGCCGCCGCTGAGTTCGCCGCCGAGGTCGGCGCGGTCGCCGCCGATGAGCAGCTTCGCTCCCTCCTGCTTGCCGATGTCCATGTAGGAGAGGATCTTCTCGAGCTGGTCGTTCGAGGCCTGGGCGCCGATCATCGTGGCGGTGTCGAGCGGGTTGCCCTGCTTGATCCGCTTGACCCGCTCGAGGCCGTCTCCGACGAAGTCGTCGTAGATCGAGCGCTGGACGAGCGCCCGCGACGGGCACGTGCAGACCTCGCCCTGGTTGAGGGCGAAGAACGAGAAGCCCTCGAGCGCCTTGTCGTAGAAGGAGTCGCGTTCCGCGGCGACGTCGGCGAAGAACACGTTCGGGCTCTTGCCGCCCAGCTCCAGCGTCACCGGGATGAGGTTCTCGCTGGCGTACTGCATGATCAGGCGGCCGGTGGTCGTCTCGCCGGTGAAGGCGATCTTGCGGATGCGCGGGTGGGAGGCGAGCGGAGCGCCCGCTTCGAACCCGAATCCGTTGACGACGTTGAGCACGCCGGCGGGGATGAGGTCGCCGATCAGGTCGAGCAGCACGTGGATGGACGCCGGCGTCTGCTCGGCCGGCTTCAGCACCACGCAGTTGCCCGCGGCGAGCGCCGGCGCGAGCTTCCACACGGCCATCAGGATCGGGAAGTTCCAGGGGATGATCTGCCCGACCACGCCCAGCGGCTCGTGGAAGTGGTACGCGATCGTGTCGTGGTCGATCTCGGAGACGCCTCCCTCCTGTGCGCGGATCGCTCCGGCGAAGTAGCGGAAGTGGTCGATCGCGAGGGGGATGTCGGCGGCGAGGGTCTCGCGCACCGGCTTGCCGTTCTCCCACGTCTCGGCGACCGCGAGCAGCTCGAGGTTCGCCTCCATGCGGTCGGCGATCTTCAGGAGCATGTTCGAGCGCTCGGCGGGGCTGGTCTTCCCCCAGCTCGCGAACGCCTTCCAGCCCGCCTCGACCGCGCGGTCGACGTCGGCGGCGGTGCCGCGGGCGATCTCGCAGAAGGGCTTCCCGGTGATCGGGGTGATGTTCTCGAAGTACTGGCCGCTCGCGGGGGCGACGTGCTCGCCTCCGATGTAGTGGTCGTAGCGCGAGCGGAAGGAGGCGAGGGATCCCTCCGTGCCCGGATTGGCGTAGACCGTGGAACCCGGCTCCTGCGGTGCCTGCTCGGCGACCTGGTCGGCGTACAGCGTCATGTGGACCTCCATCGACGTCGTTGTCGTGGGCGCGGGGTGGGCGCCCGGTCCTGACGCTACGTCCCGGGGGGTTGCACGACGTTGCACCGGGCGGCGCACCGGCGGGAGCGGCGACGACGACGGCCGGAAGGGCCGGGCGGGGGCGCGGCCGACCGAGGAGGACGGCCCTGCGGCCCGGACCTCAGACGCTCGCGAGCAGGCGCTGGGCGATCCGGCTCATGTACACGCCGTAGGTCACCGTGGCCGCTGCGGCACCCGCTCCCACCCAGGACCACACCTGCGGCCAGGCGGAGCCGTCGACGAGGACCACGACGACTCCGATCGCGCCGACCAGGGTCGTCCAGGTCGCGAGCCAGAGGTCGAGGGTCCGGCCGAAGATCCTCGCCATCGGGTAGAAGTGCAGGCCCACGATCACGGCGATGGCCGGCACGAGGAACCGGTCGAGCCCGGTGCCGGTGAGGACGCCGACCGCGACGCCGATCAGCGCGCCCTCCGCGGCGAAGACCGCACCGAAGAGCAGGCCGTTCGGTTTCGCCGCGCGGTCGGCGTCGGTGAGCTCCACCGCCATCCTCCGTCGGGCGAGGAGGAGGCGGACGGCCTGCACGGCGAAGACCACCGCCGCGAGCGCGCAGACGGTCACGGCGGTCGTCGCAGCCGGCGCCGGCCAGCCGACCGTGGTGTCGCTCGCCCACCACATCGTGAAGACCGCCATCAGGAGCAGGCCCCCCGCGACTCCGCTCGCGAGGGCCCGGGGAGGTGGTGCGAGGGTGCTCATGGGTCGAGGCTAACGAGACGGCTCCGCGGCCGGACGGCTCGGGCAGCGGTTCCCGGAGCGACCGGGTCGGCTCAGCGCTGCTCCGCCTCGAGCGCCTCCAGACGCGCGGCGACGCCGGCACGCCGGGGCGAGCGGGGCGGGAGGACGCGCAGGAGCTCCCGCCACACCTCCGCGTCGTCGCGGCCGTCCGGTCCCTCCGCCCAGGCGAGGAGGGTCGCGGGCGCCGCGTCGGCGAGGACGCTCGCCCGCACCCGCATGCGCAGCTCGTCGGCGATCGCCCGGATCCCCGGCGCCTCGGACGAGGGCAGCGGTGCGCCCCGGTACGCGTCCAGGGCGA
>NZ_PSUG01000015.1:0-74560 GCF_002931755.1 Rathayibacter sp. AY2B3
GCCGCCGAAGTAGCCCGAGACGAGGCCGTAGGTCATGCCGATGACCACGTCGATCGCGAAGGCGATCACGGCGATCAGGAGCGAGACGCGCGTGCCGCTCCAGACCCGCGACCACACGTCGCGGCCCAGCTCGTCGGTGCCGAAGAGGAAGTAGGTGCCGGGCGGCAGGCCCGCCGCGGCGTACGCGTCCTGGCCGTCGCGGGTGCCGTCGAGGATCCCGAGGCCCTCGAGCAGCGGCACGCGCGGCGGGAGGAAGCGCGAGCCGACGTCCGCTCCTCCTCCGGCCGCGGGGAAGAAGGGGACCACCAGGCTCAGCACGACGATGACCACCAGCAGCACCAGGCCGACCATCGCGGGCCAGTTGCCGCGGAAGCGCCGGGCGATGTCGCGGCCGCCGCCGCGGATGATGCGGGTCGAGGTGGTCGGCGGGCCGGCGGGCCGGTTGCCCGGCGAGACCAGGCGCAGGCCCTCGGGCGGGACGCCGGCGTCGAGGCCGGCCGTGGGGGAGACGCGGTCGCTCATGCTGCCTGTCCTGCCAGTCGGATGCGGGGGTCGATCAGTCCGTAGAGCACGTCGACGAGCAGCATCACGAGGATGTAGATGATGCTGTAGACGAGGCTGATCGCGATGACGATGTTGTAGTCGACGTTCTGGATCGCCGTGAGCAGCAGCTGGCCCAGGCCCGGCGCTCCGAAGATCTGCTCGATGACGACGGACCCGGTGATCAGGCCGATCAGCAGCGGCGAGAGCACCGTGATGATCGAGACCAGGGTGTTGCGCAGCGCGTGCCGCCCGATCACCTTCGAGGGGCCGATGCCCTTCGCCTTCGCCAGGAGGATGTAGTCGCTCTCGAGGCAGTCGAGCATCTCGGAGCGGGCGTAGCGGGCGGTCACCGCCATCACGTAGGCGGCGAGCGAGATCGTCGGCAGCACGCTCGAGGTGAAGGGGTCCGACTCGGAGTACCGGATCGGCAGCAGCTTCCACTCGAAGCCGACGAAGTAGACCAGCAGCAGCGCGATCACGAACGAGGGGACGCTGAAGGCGATCACCGAGACGAACGTCGAGAGGTTGTCGAACCAGCCGCGCGGGCGGATCGCCGAGACGATGCCGATCAGCAGGCCCAGCACCACGCCGAGGACGAGGGCCTGGAGTCCGATGCGGATGGTGACGGGCAGGCGGCTGCCGAGCATCTCCGAGACGGGGAAGTCCGGGATGAGGTTGTACGAGATGCCGAAGTCGCCGCGGGCGAGGTTCACCAGGTAGGTGCCCAGCCGCAGGAGCACCGGCTCGTCGAGCCCGTACTTCTGGGTGAGCAGCTCCTTCTGCACCGCGTCGAGCTTCTCGCTGTTGAAGGGCGAGCCCGGGAGCAGCTGCAGCAGCGCGAACATCACGATCGCGATCGCGACGATCGTGAAGACCGAGGTGAGCAGCCGGGTGGCGACGTACTTCGTCACCGGCTCGACCCCTCGGCGATCTCGGTGCGAGCGCCGTCCTCGGGGATGCCGGCCCAGGAGCGGGCGTGGAACTGGGTCAGCCCCACGCGCACCAGGGCGCGGCGGGCGAGGGAGTCGATGATCTCCTCCACCGAGGCCGGCCGCGTGTAGAACGCGGGGACCGGCGGCGCGATGATGCCGCCCGAGCGGGCCACCGCGTCCATCGCGGCGAGGTGCCCGCGGTGCAGCGGCGACTCCCGCACCATCAGGAGGGTCGGCACGCCCTCCTTGAGGCAGACGTCGGCCGCCCGGGTGATCAGATTGTCGGCGAGCCCGTAGGCGATGCCGCTGAGGGTCTTGATCGTGCAGGGCGCGATCACCATCGCTGTGGCTGGCGTGGACCCCGACGCGATGGAGGCGCCGATGTGCGCGGGCCGATGAGCCGTGTCGGCGAGCGCCTCCACCTGCTTCTGGGTGAGGCCGCACTCCTGGTCGAGCGTCATCGCGCCCGCCTTCGAGACGATGACGTCGCTGCGCAGCCCCGGATCCATCCGCAGCAGCTCGAGGATGCGGACCCCGATGCCGACTCCGGAGGCGCCGGTGATGGCGACGATCACGCGGCCGGGGGGCTCCTGGCGGGTGCGGTTCATGCGAGGCCTTCCTTGTCGAGGGTGAGCACGGACTGCGCGAGCGCGTGCACGCCCACCGCGATGTCCGTGATCCCGGTGTACTCCTCCGGGCAGTGGCTGCGGCCGTCCTGCGAGGGGATGAAGATCATGCCGATGGGTCCCAGTCTCGCCATCTGCACCCCGTCGTGCCCGGCTCCGCTGTAGAGGCGGGCGGCGGGGTGGCCGAGGCGCTCGATGGAGCGGCCGATGCCGTCCGCGAGGCGGGGGTCGATGGCCGTCGGGCGCTCCCAGGGCAGCCAGGTCACCTCGTGGCCGAGGCCCCGCGCCGCCGCCTCGGAGGCCGCGGCCTCGGCGATCTGCTCGCGGGCCAGGGTGAACCAGCCGGGGTCGGGGCTGCGGAACTCCGCGGTGACCAGGGCGCTCTCGGTGACGACGCTGGTCGCCTCCGGGGTGAAGGTGACGGCGCCGACGGTGCCGACCGCCTCCGCGGCCCGGGAGGCGATGCGCTCGACCGCGAGGACCACGCCGGCCGCGGCGCAGCCGGCGTCGTGCCGCAGCGCCATCGGCATGGTGCCCGCGTGGTCGCGGCGGCCCGAGAAGAGGGTGCGGAACCGCGAGATCCCCGCGATCGAGGTGACGACTCCGAGCGGCAGCCCCTCGCGCTCGAGGACCGGCCCCTGCTCGATGTGCAGCTCGAGGAAGCCGAGCACCTCGTCGGGGCTCCAGCGGGTGCCCGAGAGCGGATCGGACCAGCCGGCGGCCTCGAGCGCGGCGCCGAGGGTGCGCCCGGTGTCGTCGGTCGCCGAGAGGTGCTCGCCCGTGAGCGAGCCGGCGAGCGCGCGGCTGCCCAGGCAGGAGAGCTCGAAGCGGTTGGCCTCCTCGTTGTAGAAGTCGACGACGCGCAGGTCGTGGTGGAGCCGGATCCCCGACTCCTGCAGCAGGCGCGCCACCTCGATCGCGCCCAGCACGCCGACGATGCCGTCGTAGCGCCCGCCGCCGTCCACCGTGTCGGTGTGCGAGCCGATCACGATCGCGCGGCGGGCGGCTCCCGTGCCGGCGAGGGTGCCGATCACATTGCCGATCCCGTCGATCCGGACCTCGAGGCCCGCGGAGCGCATCCGCTCGGCGACCCAGTGGCGGGAGTCGGTGTCGACCTCGGTCATCGCCACGCGGCTCCAGCCGGGGCGCGAGGAGTCGACGAGGCCGGCGATCTCCTCGAGGTCGAGGGTCAGCCGGGCCGTGTCGGGGAAGCGCACGTCGGGGGTCATCGCGGGTCCTCCCCGCCGTCGGCCAGGGAGCCGTGCACGACGATCGCGGGGCGGAGGGTCAGCCCGTCGGCGACGAGGGCGTCGCGCACGCGGCGGAGGACGTCGCCGGGCGGGACGGCCAGCTCGGCGCCGAGGGCGCGGTCGCCCTCCTTGCGGGTCGCGTCCATCCCGACCTTCGTCACGGTGCCGCCGACCTGCATCGGCACGTTGCGGTCGGTGGCGACCCCGTCGACCAGCATCAGGTCGCGGTCCCACCGCATCCGGCTCGTCCGGGCCCAGTGCACGTGCTCCGGGTCCCAGGCGTCCACGTCGGAGTCGACGACGGTGACCTGCTTGACCATGCTGACGGCCGCGAACGCGCCGAACATCACGCGCTTGGCGGTGCCCGGACGGCCGTTCGCGATCGCGACCACCACGTCGACGCGACCGCCGCCGGAGTGCGTGACCGCCACGTCGACGATGTCGCAGCCGACGTTCCGCAGCGCGTGCCGGATGCCGGCGGCGATGGGCAGCGCCGCGATGTAGCTGTGCTCGGAGGAGAGGCCGGGGAGGATCACCTGGACCTCGGGGGACTCGCGGCGGGTCACGGCGGTGACCTCGAGGGTGATCCCGTCGCCGTAGTCCTCGTACATGCCGTGGTACTCGTTCACGAGGCCCTCGTGCACCGGCCGGTCGGCGTGCAGGATCCCCTCGATCACGATCTCGGCGTCGGCGGGGACGAGCACGTCGCTGGTCGTCGCCCGCGCGACCCGCACCTCCTCGCCGAGCAGGTGGGCGGCGTGCTCCAGCTCGTCGTCGCCGAGGGCGAGGTAGCAGCAGGCGGCGAGCTGCACGGCCGGGTGCGCTCCGAGGACCACGGCGACGGGGAGCCCGCCGACGGCCGCGGCCGAGCGCGAGAGCGCGGTGAGGTGGTGGTTCGGCGCGATCCCGACGAAGCCGGTGGTCGCGTCGAGCGGCTTGATCCGCGCGTAGGAGGCGTTGCGGTGCCCGGTCACCGGGTCGAACGCCACGATGAGCCCGGCGGTGAGGTAGCCGCCGGAGTCCTTCTCGAACCAGACCGGAGCGACGACCTCCTCCCACACGGAGGCGGCGGGCAGGCGCACGGCCTGCACCGGGGCGTCCTCGACCACGCGCACCGGGGTGCGGTCGGCGACCGCGGCGGTGAGCCGGTCGAGCAGCTCGTCGACCCGGCAGCCGACGGCGCGGGCGATCCGCTCGCGGCTGGAGAGCACGTTGCCGACCACGGGGTGGGCGGAGCCGGCGACCGCGGTCAGGCGCACGGCGGGCCCGCGGTCCAGGAGCGCGAGCACGCTCGCCAGCTCGAAGCGGGCGTCGACGCTGCGCTCGACGGTGACGAGCTCGTCGGCCGGCAGCGCGTCGACGTAGGCGCGGAGGGACTGCTCGCCCATCAGGCGGCCCTCGCGACGAAGCGGCCGTCGCCCGGCCGGCCGAGCAGGCCCGCCTCCCGGCTGAAGACGGGGGTCCCGCGGACCACGGTGGTCTCGAGGCGCCCGGGGAAGGACATGCCCGCGTAGGGGCTCCAGGTCGCGGTCGAGAGCATCGGCGTCTCGTCGATCACGGTCGTGCCGGACGGGTCGACCACGGCGAAGTCCGCGTCCAGGCCCGCCTCGATCGCGCCCTTGCGGTGGCCGAGGCCGAACGCGCGGGCGGGGTTCGTCGCGAGGACCTCGGCGGCGCGCAGCAGCGAGAGGCGGCCGCCGAGGTAGCCGGCGCCGACCACGATCGGCAGCAGGGTCTGCACGCCGGGCGCTCCGGAGGCGTTGTCGAAGATCACGTCGGCGCTCTTCTTCGCCAGCGGCCACGGCGCGTGGTCGGAGGTCACCAGGCCGATCCGGCCGTCGGCGAGCGCCTCCCACATCCCGCGCGCGTGCTCGGCGGTGCGCAGCGGCGGATTGATCTTGCCGAGGGCGCCGAGGCGCTCCATGTCGTCCTCGGTGAGGACGAGGTAGTGCGGGCAGGTCTCCAGCGTCGCGTCGAGCCCGCGGGCGGCGCTCGCCGTCACGAGCTCGACGGTGCCGGGGAGGCTCGCGTGGAAGATGTGGAAGGGAACACCGGCCGCCGAGGCGAGCTCGAGTCCGAGCGCCACCGAGGAGGTCTCGGACACGGGCGGGCGGCTGCGGACGTGGTCGAGGGGGGCGGTGCGGCCGGCGGCCCTCGCCGCCGCGACGAGCGCGCCGATGATCTCGCCGTCCTCCGCGTGCACGCCGACGCGGACGCCTCGCTCGGCCATGATCGCGAAGGCCTCGAGCAGCTGGTCGGAGGGGATGCGGGGGAAGCGGATCGGGTCGGTCTCGAACAGCGAGACCTTGAATCCGCAGACGCCCTCGTCGATCATCCCGGCCACGTCCCGCGCGCCGTCCCCGGGGCGGACCGTGCCGTGCAGGGCGACGTCGACGACGGCCTCGCGCTCGAGGCGCTCGCGCTTGGCGACGACGGCGGCGGCCGTGTTCACCGGGCTGCCCGCGTCGTAGGGCATGTCGAGGATCGTGGTCACCCCGCCCGCCGCGGCGGCCGCGGTCGCGCCGGTGAACGTCTCGGTCGGCTCCGAGAAGGCGTGGACGTGCGCGTCGACCGCGCCGGGCAGGACGAGCATCCCCGCGCCGCCGATCACGACCGAGGCCTCCGCGAGGGCGCGCGCCGCCTCGCGTCCGCGGAGCACGGCGGCGATGCGGCCGTCCTCGACGACCACCGCCCCGTCCTCGATCACGGCGCCCGGCGTGACGACGCGGCCGTGGACGACCGTCCCGCCCGCGTTCACCGCACGGCTCCGATGCGCGCCTCGACGGCGGTGAGGACGGTGCCGAGCACGACCATCGCCTGCGCGTTGATCATCTGCTCCGACTGGTAGATGTCCTCGCGGGTCATCGGGACGATCGAGCGGACCGCCTCGTAGGCGGCCGTGCTGCCCTCGCCGAGCGCCCGGTCCTCCAGGTGCGGCGACGCGAGGTCGATGCCCTGGGTGGCGAGGATGAACTCCACTCCGAGGATCACCTGCGTGTTGTGGATGATGCTGCGCGCCTTCCGCGAGGAGAAGGTGCACATCGAGACGTGGTCCTCCTGGTTCGCCTTCGTCGGGATCGAGTCGACGACGGAGGGGAAGCAGAGCACCTTGTTCTCGGAGGCGATGGCCGCCGCCGCGCAGTGCACGATCGAGAAGCCCGTGTTGAGGCCGAGCTGGCCTCCGACGAGGTTGAGCGGCAGTCCGTAGCTGAGGTTGGGGTCGGTGAGACGGAACGAGCGGCGCTCGGAGATGGCCCCGATCTCGGCCACCGCGATCGAGATGAGGTCGGCCGCGACGCCGATCGGCTCGCCGTGGAAGTTGCCGCCGGAGAGCACGTCGTAGCCGCCCTCGCCGTTCGGGAGCACCAGCGGGTTGTCGGTCGCGGCGTTGGCCTCGCGCACCAGCAGGGTCTGCGCGAACAGGAGCGACTCGCGGGTCGTGCCGTGCACCTGCGGCGCGCAGCGGAGCGAGTAGGCGTCCTGCACGCGCGGCTTGTAGACGCCGCCGACGCGCTGCTCGTCCGGGAGGCGGAGGCGGCGCGCCTCCTCGACGGTGCGCTCGCTGCCCGCGGTGAGGGCGCGGACGTTCGCGGCGACGTCGACCTGGCCGGGGGCGTTCCGCGCGAGGTGGATGCGCTCGTCGAACGCGTCGAGCTCGCCGCGGATCGCCTCGAGCGAGAGCGAGAGGGCCACGTCCGCCTGGCGGGTGAGGCTCCACGCGTCGTGCAGGGCGAGGCAGGCGGTGGCGAGCGAGATGGTCGAGCCGTTGATCAGGGCGAGGACGTCCTTGGGCTTGAGCTCGAACTCGGTGGCGAGCCCGGCGGCCTCGAGGGCCTCGACGGCGGGCATCCGCACGCCGCGGTGGTAGGCCTCGGCCTTCTCGTGGCCGACCATCACGCTGACCATGTGAGCGAGGGGGGCGAGGTCGCCCGAGGCGCCGACCGAGCCCTGGCCCGGGATGACCGGCAGGACGTCGGCGTTGAGCATCGCGATCAGGCGGTCGATGCACTCGATCCGCACGCCCGACATGCCCTTGGCGATCGCGTTGGTGCGCAGCAGCAGGAGCGCGCGGGTCTCGTCCAGGGGGAGCGGCTCGCCGACTCCCGCCGAGTGGGAGTTGATCACCAGGCGCTGGAAGCGGGCCTGGTCCTCGGCGGGGACGCGGACGTCCATCAGCCGGCCGAGCCCGGTGTTGATGCCGTAGATGGCGGGGGCGTCGGGGGCGAGGAAGTGCTCGTCGACGTAGGCCCGGGCCTCGTTCGTGACCCGGCGGGCCTCGTCGCTGAGGACGACCTCGGGGAAGGTGCCGTCCGAGAGCCCGCGGGCGACGAGGGCGATGTCCTCGATCGTGAGCGTGAAGCCGTCGATCTCGACGAAGTCGGGCTGAGAGGAGCCGATCGTGGCGGTTCCGCTCGTCTGTGCCAGTTCAGTCATGGGAGTGAGTCTCTTTCGTTGATCCGGCTTCGGAGCCTCGGTCGTTCGGTGGTAGTGGCTCAAGTCTGCATAGAACGCGAATCAGCAGCAAGTCAGCCGAACAGAAGCGCTGAAGCGCGGCTGCTGCCGAAGCGGATTCGGCGGTGTGCGGCGATGGGGGCTGTCGGCCGAACGATGTTCGGCGCCGCGCCCCCCGCGCCCCGCGCACGACGGAGGGCCGCCCGCCGCGCTCGAGGCGCGGGCGGACGGCCCTCCTGCGGTGCGGTCGCGCTCAGCCGGCCGGGGCCGTGTGCACGGTCCGCGGGTCGTTGAACGACTGGACGCGGCCCGAGAACTCCGACTCGAGGTCGAGCAGCTCCTGTGCGGCGAAGAACGCCATGCCGCTGTGACCCGGGTACTCCTCCGGCATCAGCTCGTTCGAGTACGTGTTGCCCATCTCGGCGAGGTTCGCCCGGCCGGCCTCGATCATCCCGGCCATGGCCGCCTTCATCGTGAAGTGCATCGTGACCAGCTGGAAGCCCAGCTCCGCCAGCTGCGCGAACGACATCTGCTCGAGGCCGCGCTTGGCGTTGATGTCGGCGAACATCTTCAGCCCCGGCACCCGTCGGGCCACCTCGGCGGCGTCCGCGAGGGTCGTGACGTTGACCACGACCGTCGCGTGCGCTCCGAGCGCGACGCAGTCGATCATCCGCTGGATGCCCTCCTCCAGGTTCGCGCTGCCGTAGTTGCTGCGCGCGATCACCATGCAGTCGGTGCCCTCGACGGCGCGGACGGCGGCCCGCACCTTCGCGTAGTACTCCTCGCGGGGGATCATGTTGTCGGCCGAGACGTCCCGGGCGTAGCCGGGCTCGAACTCGTCCTCCATCAGCACCGCCATCGCGCCGGCCTTGGCCACCCGCCTGCAGGTCTCGTAGACCTGCAGGGGGCTGGCGCCGAAGCCGTCCTCGATGTCGACCGCGAGCGGCAGCGGCGACATGTCGACGATCCGCTCCACCGCCCAGAGGAGCTCCTCCAGCGAGAGCAGCCCGAGGTCGGGGATGCCCTTCATCGACATCGACACCTCCGATCCGCTCAGCAGCATCGCCTCGAAGCCGGCCAGCTCGACCGCGCGGGCGGAGGAGCAGTCGAAGACGCAGGGGGCCAGGACGCTCCCGGACTCCATCAGCTCGCGCAGGGTCCTCGTCGCGGTCATCGTGCCGTCTCCTCTCGGGGGGTGGTCCGCATCAGTCGCCCTTCGTGACGAGGCGGTAGTTCCAGGTCAGGCTCACGTTGCGGACCTCCATGCCCTGCACGGCCGGGTTGATCAGCATCGCGATGCCGTTCTGCACGGTCGGGATCACCGCCACGTCGCCCATCAGGATGTCCTCCGCGTCGTGCAGGCTCTGCCAGCGCGCCTCCGGCTGGGAGAGCATGTCGGCGGTGCGGGCCGCGGCGATGATCGAGTCGTACTCCGGGTTCGCGTAGCCGCCGAAGTCGCGGGCGGAGGTGGAGGACAGCAGCTCCAGGAACGCCATCGGGTCCTTGTAGTCGGGGCCCCAGCGGAAGAGGTAGAGGTCGAAGTCGCCGGCCGTGGCCTGCTCGTTCGCCGTCGCCTTGGGCTGGCTGGTGAGCTCGATGCTCAGGCCGGGCAGGTTGGCCTCCCACTGCGAGGCGACGTACTCGGCCTGCGCGATCGAGGCCTCGTCGTCCCAGTACGAGAGCTTCAGGCTCACGGAGTCGGTGCCCAGGGCGGCGAGGCCCTTCGTCCAGGCGGCCTGCGCCGCGTCGAGGTCGTAGGCGAGGTAGCTGCCGCCGGTGTCGCGGAACTGCTTCCCGTCGGGTCCGACCGCCAGGTTCTGCCCGACGAAGTAGTCGGCCGGCTGGGCGCCGTTCTTCAGCACCTCGTCGGCGAGCGCCTCCTTGTCGAAGGAGGTGGCCAGCGCGGTGCGGATGTCCTCGTTCGCGAGCGCCGGGTTCTGGAGGTTGGGGTAGAAGTACCACATGTGCACCTCGAGCGCCGTGGTCAGCTCGGGGGAGTCGGTGTAGCGGTCGATCAGGCTGCCGGAGATCTCGGTGAAGTCGAGGTCGCCGCTCTCCTGGAGGAGCGCCGCGGTCTGCGAGTCCTTCACGACCTGCCACTTGATCGCGTCCAGGTCGATCCCGGAGGCGTTCCAGTAGTCGGCGTTCTTGGCGACCGAGAAGTTGTTGGCGAAGTCCCACGAGTCCCAGACGAAGGGCCCGTTGTAGATCGTCGTCTCGGGGGTCTGGCCGTAGGTGTCGCCCACGCTCTCGAGGTAGGCCTGGTTCACCGGGAGGAACGCGGGCCGCACCAGCAGCGCCTGGAAGTAGGGCACGTCGGCGGCGAGCTGCACCTGCAGGGTCTTGTCGTCGAGCGCCGTGACGCCGAGCTGGGTGTAGTCCATCCCCTCGTTGACGATCTCGTTGGCGTTCTTGATGCCGGCGGCGACCGCCTCGTTGCTGTTCGGAGCCGCGGTGGCCGGGTTCACCAGGCGCTTCCACGAGTACTCGAAGTCCTGCGCGGTGACCGGCGTCCCGTTGCTCCACGACGCGTCGCGGATCGTGAACGTGTAGGTCAGGCCGTCGTCGGACTTCTCGACGCTCTCCGCCATCAGCGGGTCGATCTGGCCGTCGGCGTCGAGCGTGTAGAGGCCGTCGAAGACGGCGGTGAGCACCTCGTTCGACATGCCGTCGTTCACCTTGTGCGGATCGACGGCCTGCAGGGGGAGCAGCTTGCCGACGGTGAGGACGTGGGAGGACGTGCCGGCCTGGCTCGACGACGTCGAGTCGGTGCCGCAGGCGGACAGCAGGCCGACGGCCGCGGTCATCGCGACCGCCGCCATCAGGAGCTTCGGGAGCCGTTTCATGGGAGGAGGTACCCCTTCGTGTGTGGTGCATCGGGAGACTCGGGGGAGTCGGGAGGGTGCGGCGTCATCGAGGGGACTGGCGCATGCGTTCGGTGATCTCGCAGAAAGTCTGCACGGTGATGCCTCCTGAGGCAAATGGTCTGTATCCTGTACAGCGATTCCCACTCTGGCCGCACAGAAGCGGCTCACGCCCTCGAAAGGTGTCTCCCTTGCCGAACATAATTAGGCCGGTCCGGCTCGACGAGGTCGACCGCGCGATCATCAACGTCCTGGTGCAGGACGGGCGCATCCCGAACAAGGAGCTGGCCGACCGGATCGGCCTCGCCCCCTCCTCCTCGCTGGCCCGGGTGCGGGCGCTGATCGAGAGCGGAGTCATCTCGGGCTTCCACGCCGAGGTCGACGCGCGCCTGCTCGGCAAGGGCATCCGCGCGATCCTCCGCGTGCAGCTGCGCGAGCACTCGCGGGCCGAGAACGCCCGCTTCGCCGAGGCGATGTCGAAGCTGCCCCAGGTGGTGAACCTGTGGCTGGTCGCGGGCGAGGACGACTACCTGATCGAGGTGGTCGCCGCGAGCCCCGACGAGCTGAGCGACTTCGTGCTCGACTGCGTCACCTCCGATCCGGTGGTCGCCGACACCTACACGACCCTGGTGTTCTCCCGCTGGCGCGGCGTCGGGCCGATCCCCACCGACGACGACGCGTGAGCGCCGAGCGCCTCCGCCGGCTCCTCGAGGGCGAGGTGCTGCTCGACACGCACAACGACCTGCTCTGCGGGCTGCGGCGCTACGAGGGGTACCGCGTCGAGGGCTTCGACCGGCTCCGCCCGGAGTTCCACACCGACCTGCCGCGGCTGCGCGCGGGGGGAGTCTCGGCGCAGGTCTGGTCGGTCTTCGTCTCGGCCCTGCAGAGCGAGGGCGACGCGGTCGCCGCGACGCTGGAGCAGATCGACGCCGCGTACCGGTTCGCCGCCGCCCACCCGCGCGACCTCCGGATCGTGACCACGGTGCGGGAGGCGGAGCAGGCGATCGCCTCCGGTCGGATCGCCTCGTTCCTCGGGATCGAGGGCGGCCACTCCGTCGCTTCCTCCCTCGGCGTGCTCCGGATGCTCGCCCGGCTGGGCGTCCGGACGATGACGCTCACGCACAACAGCTCGCTCGACTGGGCGGAGGCCGCCACCGGCACCCCGGTCGAGGGCGGGCTGACGGCGGACGGGGTAGCCGTCGTCCGCGAGCTGAACAGGCTCGGCGTCGTCGTCGACCTCTCGCACACCTCCGAGCGCACCCAGCTCGCCGCGCTCGCCGCCGCCTCCGCTCCCGTCCTCTACTCCCACTCCGGAGTCGCGGACGTCGCCGCGCACCCGCGCAACGTCTCCGCCCGCGCTCTCGCGGCGCTCGCCGCGAACGGAGGAGTGCTGCAGATCGCCTTCGTCGCGCAGTTCGTCTCGCGCGCCTTCGCCGACTGGTCGGCCGAGGCCGACGCCGCCCGCGCCGAGCTCGGGATCACCACCTCGATGCCCTGGCCCCGCGCCCCCCGCCCCTCCGAGGCGCCCGAGGACGCCGCCCGGGCGAACCGGGCCGCGTTCCCAGTGGCTGAGCCCGCCGCGCTCGCCGCCTTCGAGCAGTGGCGCCTCGCGCATCCGGCGCCGCTGGTCACCGTCGCGCAGGTCGCCGACCACGTCGACGCCGCCCGACAGGCGGTCGGGTCGCGGCACGTCGGCCTCGGCAGCGACTTCGACGGCGTCGCCGACCTGCCCGAGGGGCTCGGCGACGTCTCGGGCTACCCGCGCCTGCTCGCCGAGCTGGCCGACCGCGGCTGGAGCGACGCCGAGCTGCTCGACCTGGCCGGACGCAACACCCTGCGCGTGCTCCGCGCGGCGGAGGAGGCCGCCGAGGCCCCGGAGGACGCGCGCGCCTGAGCGCCTGCGAGGGCCGGATCCCGCCTCCTGGACCCGCGACCCAGGGAACGCTGGCAGGATGTACGGGACGGCCGGTGCGCGAGAGCGCGCCGCACGGACGGCACCGCCCGCTGAGAGCGGCCCCGCCCGGACCCGTCCCGCACACCTCCACCCGCTCCCGACAGCGCTCACAGCGCCGGAGCGACACATCACCGCGGCCCGACCGGGCGCGCGGTCGGACCCTGCGCCGCGCGCCCGCGTCCAGCCACTCCCTCCCGGAAGAACCGCATGAGAAACGCCAGAACCGCCAAGCCCGCCCGCCACCACCTCGAGCTCCCCAAGCCCAAGCCCCTCGAGAAGGGCGCCATGCGGATCACCCCGCTCGGCGGCCTCGGCGAGATCGGCCGCAACATGACCGTCTTCGAGCACAAGGGCAAGCTGCTCATCGTCGACTGCGGCGTCCTCTTCCCGGAGGAGAACCAGCCCGGCATCGACGTGATCCTCCCCGACTTCGCCGCGATCCGCTCGCGCCTGAAGGACATCGAGGCCATCGTCCTCACCCACGGCCACGAGGACCACATCGGCGGTGTGCCCTACCTCCTCAAGGAGCGCGGCGACATCCCGATCATCGCCTCGACCTTCACCCTCGCGCTGATCAGCGCGAAGCTGCAGGAGCACCGCATCACCCCGCGCACGCGCCCGGTGAAGGAGGGCGACCGGATCGACGCCGGCGTCTTCGACCTCGAGTTCCTCGCCGTGAACCACTCCATCCCGGACGGGCTCGCCGTCGCGATCCGCACCGAGGCCGGCCTCGTGCTGCACACGGGCGACTTCAAGATGGACCAGTTCCCGCTCGACGGGCGCACGACCGACCTCCCCGGCTTCGCGCGCCTCGGCGACGAGGGCGTCGACCTGTTCCTGGTCGACTCCACCAACGCCGACGTCCCCGGCTTCGCGATCTCGGAGGGCGACCTCGCCCCCGCGATCGACCAGGTGTTCCGCACCGCGCCGCGCCGCATCGTCGTGTCCAGCTTCGCGAGCCACGTGCACCGCATCCAGCAGGTCCTCGACGCCGCGCAGCGCCACGGCCGCAAGGTCGCCTTCGTCGGCCGCTCGATGGTCCGCAACATGGGCATCGCCGCCGACCTGGGCTACCTCAAGATCCCGGCCGGCCTCGTCGTCGACATGAAGGTGCTCGAGAAGCTCCCCGCGACCGAGATCGTGATGATCTGCACCGGTTCGCAGGGCGAGCCGATGGCGGCGCTCTCGCGCATGGCCAACAAGGACCACATCATCGACATCGGCCCCGGCGACACCGTGCTGCTGGCCAGCTCGCTGATCCCCGGCAACGAGAACGCGATCTACCGGATCATCAACGCCTTCACCCGCTGGGGCGCCACCGTCGTGCACAAGGGCAACGCCAAGGTGCACGTCTCGGGTCACGCCAGCGCGGGCGAGCTCGCCTACTGCTACAACATCCTCCGCCCCACCGCGGTGCTCCCCGTGCACGGCGAGTGGCGCCACCTCACTGCGAACGCGGCGATCGCGACCCGCACCGGGATCGACGAGAAGGACGTCTTCGTCATCGAGGACGGCGTCTCGATCGACCTGGTGAAGGGCCGCTCGCGCATCAGCGGGCGCATCCCGGCCGACCAGATCCTGGTCGACGGCACCACGATGGGCGTCGCCACCGAGGACGCGATGAACGACCGCATCGTCCTCGCCGAGGAGGGGGCCATCACGGTCCTCGCCATCGCCGACCTCGACCGCGGCACCCTTGGCGAGCCGGTCGAGTTCTTCACCCGCGGTTTCGTCGAGGAGCCGGGCTGGAAGGCCAACGCGAGCAAGGCGATCGACGACGCGGTCCTGCAGGCCGCGGGCAAGCCGGTCGAGCTCGAGGCCATGGAGGCGCTGATCACGCGCACCCTCGGCCGCTGGCTGACCCGCCGCCACCGCCGCAACCCGGTCATCACCACGATCGTCGTCGAGGAGTAGGCGCCTTCCACGCCGGCCTCCGCCTCCGCTACCCCCTGCCCCGCGAGGCGCGGGCGGAGCAGAGTGGGAGGGTCGGCAGGTCGCCGACGTGAAGGGAGAGCGCCATGAGCACCGACCGCACCACGGGTGAGGACACCGAGAAGACCGAGGACCTCCCCGACGGCACCGGGACGGACACCTCCTCCGGTGGCGGCGACACCGACACCGTCTCCGGCGGAGAGCCGGACGAGCCCACCGAGTAGGGCCGTGAACGACGAAGGGCGGGACCGCGAGGTCCCGCCCTTCGTCGTTCCGCCGATCAGATCAGCGGACCGTCGCTCTCGCTCGAGCGGCGGGTGACCTGCTCGCCGCTGGCCGGGTCGACGGCCGAGCGCGTGGTCGAGACGGCCTGACGGCGGCGTGTCAGCAGGACCAGCCCGAGGATCAGGCCGACCGCTCCGGCCGCCATGAGGATGTAGCCGACCAGCTTCAGGTCGATCCCGGACACCTGCACGTCCACCGCGAAGGCGAGGACCGCGCCGACGACGAGGAGGAAGATCCCTGCTCCGATGCTCATTGCGTGCTCCTTCTGACTGCCGCCGGAGCGCGCGCGGGAAGCGCGCAGGGGCACCGGCGATCGCCTCACCGTAGACCCGGGGTCCGGCGGCCCCCAGGCCTTCCAGCGGGAGCCTCCGGGGGTGTAGGGCCGCGCGGGGTCAGCGGTCGGAGACGCGGAGCATCACGCGGGTGCGGTCGGCGCGGGTCACCAGGCCCTCGATCAGGAGGAAGACGCGGTACTCGAGCCGGTACTTCGCCAGGAACACGCGGCCCAGGCGCTCGACCTCGCCGGGGTCGGCGTCGATCTCCGCGGCGGCCTCGACCGGCACCGCGTAGTCCGAGACGCGGCCGCGGCGGTCGCACGGGACGAGAGTCACCCGCGCGTCGTTGCGGAGGCGCTTCACCTTGCCGCTGCGGCGGGGGGTGGTGACGATCAGCTCGTCGCCGTCGCGGGCGATCCAGACCGGGGTCGAGACGGCGTCCCCGGACTTGCGGAACGTGGTGAGCGAGACGAAGCGCTCGTCGGCGAGAGCGGTGAGGTCCGGGGAGAGGGGCATGACCGAAGTAGAGCGGCCGCGAGCGGTCACCGCAAGCCTCCCTGCCACCTCGATCCGCCCCCGTAGGGTGGAGTGATGACCGACGCGACGCCTCTGATCGGCCCGACCGAGGCGCCCGAGCTGCACGTGATGACCTACAACATCCGCCGCCGGATGCCGCGCCTCACCTCCCGTGCCGTCGACCAGTGGGACCGCCGCCGCCCGCTCGTCCAGCGGGTGCTGGAGCAGGAGCGCCCCTCGATCCTCGCCGTGCAGGAGGCGCTGCCGGACCAGTCGGCCGCCGTGCACGAGGCGCTGGGCTCCTCCTTCGAGGCGATGGGCTTCGGCCGGGACGCGGACCGCGGCGGCGAGCGCGTGATGCTCTTCGTCGACCGCAGCCGCTACGCCGTCCGGCACTGGACTCAGATCGCCCTGTCGGACACCCCGGACGTCGCCGGCTCGCGCAGCTGGGGCAACCGCATCCCCCGCACGGCCGTGATCGCGGAGCTGACCGATCACGCGACCAGCCGCGAGCTCACCGTGATCTCGACCCACTTCGACCACATCTCGCGGCGCTCGCGCCAGCGCTCCGCCGAGCTGATCGCCCGCCGCGTCCTCGAGCTCGGACGCCCCGCGATCGTGATGGGCGACACCAACACCGACGTCGACACCGTCCCCTACCGGACGATCCTCGACGAGGGCAGCCTCGTGGACGCGTGGGAGACGGCGGAGGAGCACCTCACCCACTCCTGGAGCACCTTCTCGAACTACCGCCCGCCCGCGCCGGGCAAGCGGATCGACTGGCTGCTCGTCAGCGCGGGCGCGTTCGAGGTCGTCTCCGCGGGGATCAACGCCGTCCGCTACGGGGGAGCGGCGCCCTCCGACCACGAGCCGGTCCAGGCCGTGCTGCGCTTCACGAACCCGTGAGCGGCACCGCCCTCGTCGAGACCTTCCTCGAGCCCCCGCGCACACGCGGGGAGTGGACGGCCGACGGCATCCGCGCGATCGGGGCGGCGAGCATCGTGGCGGCCGCGATCGGCTGGGACCTGGTCGACGTGGCGGTGCTCGCGCTCGCGGCGATCGGGCTGGTGCTGCCGCGCTTCCTCGGCATCCGGCCGGCGCTCGACGCCCTCTTCGGGCTCGCGCTGCTCGTGGCGTCCTGGAGCAGCGTCCTCGGCCTCTACGAGGCCTGGCCGCAGTGGGACCTGGTCGTGCACTGCGTGCTCAACGGGTTGATCGCCGCGGTGGCCTACGTCGTCGCTGCGCGGGCCGGAGTGGTGCCGGCCGTCGCGGGCGATCGCGGGCCGCTGCTCCCGGCGGTCGTGCTCTGCGCCTGCTTCGGCACGACCGCGGGCGTGCTGTGGGAGTGGGGCGAGTGGGCGGGGCACCGCTTCATCGACTCCTCGATCTTCGTCGGCTACGAGGACACGCTCGGCGATCTCGCCGCGGGTGCGCTGGGCTCGATCCTCGCCGGCGCGCTGATGCGCTTCTGGTCCGCGAAGTCCCGGGTGGTCGGATCGGGCGCCTCGCGCGGCGTCGGAGGTGCGGCGTAGCCTGTCCCGCATGTGCGGCCGCTTCGCGATGGACTCCGAGACCGATGAGCTGATCCGCGAGTTCGTCGCCGCGGGCGGGCGCGCCGAGGACTGGGCGCCCGACTACAGCGTCGCTCCCACCGACATCGCGCCGATCGTGCGCGAGCGGCTCCACGAGGGAGAGCGGGAGCGCGAGCTGGAGCTCGCGTCCTGGGGCTTCACCCCGTCCTGGTCGAAGGGCAAGGGGCCCTCGCCGATCAACGCGCGCCTCGAGACGGTCGCGACGAACGGCCTGTTCCGCGGAGCGTTCGCCAAGCAGCGCGCGATCGTCCCGATGCGCGGGTACTACGAGTGGGAGACCCGCGCCGACGGCAAGCAGCCCTGGTTCCTGCAGGGCGAGGAGCCGATCCTCGCCGCGGCCGGCCTCTACACGGCGCGCAAGGAGGGCGACGACTGGCGCGTCTCCTTCACGGTGATCACCCGCGAGGCGCGCGACGCCTCCGGCGAGGTGCACGACCGGATGCCGGTGTTCCTCACCCCCGACGTGCGCGACGCCTGGCTCGACCCTGCGCCGCTCGCCTCCGCCGAGGAGATGCTCGCCACCCTCGACCGGGCGTCCGTCGCGATGGCCTCGACCGTCACGGCCCACCCGGTCGACCGCCGCGTCAACAACTCCCGCACCGTCGACCGCCGCGACCCGGGCCTGCTGACGCCGCTCGCCTGACAGGCCCGGGCTGATCCGCGCCACGGCCGGCGCCTCCCTCCCTCGCCCGCGTCGCCCCTGTGAGAACGCGGGAGGGGCGGAGCCGCGGCCCCGCCCCTCCCGGGCGTCCTACTTCGTGCCGGCGTGACCCGGGAACGGCTTGCCGTTCAGCGAGACCTCGTCGGGGTCGACCTCGACGTCGCCCACGTCGTCCGGGCCGCCCGTGCCGGGCACGGCCTTCACCTCCGCCGAGCCGGAGACCTCGGTGCGGCTCTCCGCCGGGTCCGAGTCCTGCTTGGCCTCGGTCTCGCGCTCGCTGCCGGGCGACTCCGAGATGTCCTTCTCGATGGTCTCGCTCTCGGAGGAGGTGGCGGGCGCCGCCCCGTCCGGCTTGCCGATGGTCGAGCCCTGGTCGTCCTGCTCCGTGCGGTCCTGGTCCATGTCGTCGCCTTTCGTCGGGACCTCCGACGCTACGTCGGGGCGTCCGCGGGGGCACCCGCTTGACAGCCCGGCCGAGGGAGGGCGGCGTGCAGGGTCGACGTACTACCCTGGGTCGACGGTCGCACCGGGGGGCGCGGCACACCCGCCGCCGACCGCGAGGAGGACCCGTGGCATCCCACCGGACAGGCGACACCCGCATCGTCGGGACGACGGTCGACGGCCGGTACACGATCGAGGAGCTCATCGGCCGAGGCGGCATGGCCACGGTCTACCGGGCGCGCGACGGCGTCCTCGGCCGCTCCGTCGCGCTGAAGATGTTCGCCCCCGGCATCGACGACGCGCAGGACCTGCAGCGCAAGGCGTCCGAGATCCGGCTGCTCGCGGCCCTCAACCACCCCGCCCTCGTCACCCTCTACGACGCGCACGACGGCGGCGACGACACCAACGGACAGGCCTACATGGTGATGGAGCTCGCCGAGGGCCCGAGCCTGTCCGAGCGGCTCGCGGAGGGCCCGGTCGCGCCGAACGACGTCGCCTCGATGGCGGGCGACCTCGGCGAGGCGCTGCACACGGTCCACGCGGCCGGAGTCGTGCACCGCGACGTGAAGCCGTCGAACGTCCTGCTCGTCCCGAGCCCGCTGACCAGCCGCGAGTTCCGCCCGAAGCTGGCCGACTTCGGCATCGCCTCCCTCATCGACGCGACGCGGATCACCGCCCCCGGCACTCTCATCGGCACCGCCGCCTACCTCAGCCCCGAGCAGGCGCACGGCGATCCGGTCACCTCGGCGAGCGACATCTACTCCCTCGGCCTGGTGCTCCTGGAGTCGCTGACCGGCCGCCGCCCGTTCACGGGCTCGGCGATCGAGGTGACGCTCGCCCGCCTGCTCCGCGATCCCGAGGTCTCGGAGTCGCTCGGCAGCGGCTGGACCTCGCTCCTGACCGCGATGACGCGGCGCGAGCCCGATGAGCGCCCCGCCGCGCTGCAGGTGGCGGAGTCGGCGCGCCGCCTGATCGATCCGCGGCGCGACTCCCCGCCTGCGGCCATCGTCGTCCCCGACGTCCCCGCCACCCGCGTGATGTCGACGGAGCCCCTCCCCGAGACCGAGCAGATCACGCGGACGGAGGCTCTCGACCCGACCCGCCGGCTCGCGACCGACCCGGCCACGGAGGCGATCGCTCCGACGCAGCGCTTCACGGCGACCGAGCGGATCGCTCCGGCCCCGCAGGCCGCTCCGGCCCCGCAGACCGCTCCGGCGCCGCAGACCGCTCCGGCGCCGCAGACCGCTCCGGCGCCGCGCACGGCCCCGCTCCGCTCCGCGTCCGCGGCTCCGCAGCGCCGCGGCCCGAGCCCGTGGCTCATCGTGCTGGTGCTCGCGCTGGTCGCGGTCGCCGTCGGGCTCGCGATCATCCTGATCGACGGTCCCCAGTCTCCTCTGCCGCAGGTGGACGGCGAGCTGGGCGACCACCTGCGTCAGCTGCGCGAGAGCATCCGCTCGTGAGGGGCCTCCGACTGCGCGCCGCCGGCGCCGTGCTCGCCTCGGTCCTGCTGCTGAGCGGCTGTTCCTCCGCGCCGCAGGGCATCGACGACGGCACCGCCCGGACCCTCGACGACGCGGTGGTGGCCGTCGCCGAGAAGGCCTCGGCCGACGACTACCAGGGCGCCCTCACCGAGCTCGCCGCACTGCAGTCGGCGCTCGACGCCGCGCTCGCCGAGGGCTCGGTCAGCTCCGACCGCGCGGCGACGGTGCAGACGCAGGTCGACGTCGTCCGCGGCGACCTCGAGTCCCTGATCGCGGGAGCCCCGGAGCCGACGCCCGCCGAGACGACGGCGCCGGCTCCCGAGGAGACGACCCCGGTCGAGGAGGAGCCGGAGGACACTCCCGCTCCCGTCGAGACCGAGGACGACCCCGCGCCCTCGCCCGAGGAGTCGGAGCCGGAGGAGACGCCGACCGAGCCGGAGGAGCCCGCGGAGGAGACCCCGGCCGCTCCCGGCGACGACGCTCCGGGCGGCAGCGGCGACGCTCCGGGGAACGGCGGCGACGCACCGGGCAACAGCGGGAACGCTCCCGGCAACGGCAACGGCAACGGCAACGGCAACGGCAACGGCAACGGCAACGGCAACGGCAACGGCAACGGCAACGGCAACGGCAACGGCAACGGCAACGCGGGCGGCAACGGCAACGGTCCCGGCGCTCGCGGCGCAGCGACCGGAGTCGGCGCTCCCGCGGGCAGCGGTGCCGCGCCCGGGGCCGCGAAGGGCCCCGGCGGCCGCTAGAGCGCTACTCCTGCGTCGAGAGCACGACGAACGCGGCGTCGAGCTCGACGTCCACGTCGGTGCCGTCCTCGCGGGTGACCTCCACCTCGAAGACGTGGTCGGCGTCGTCGCTGCGCTCTGCCTCGGTGATCGTCCCCGAGCCGACTGCGCCCAGCGCGGCCTCGCTCGCACGGGCGAGGTCGTCGCCGGTGAGGTCGTCCGGATCCACGGCGGCCGCGGTGGGGTCGCCGCCGCCGGCCGGGGCGACGGCGTCGCCGGAGCCCGCCTCGAGAGCGCGGTCGTCGGGGTCGACGGACACGACGGCGAAGGAGTCGTCGAGGCGCACCTCGTACTCGAGGCCGTCGCGGCCGGTCAGGTCCAGCTCGTAGCCGGTGGCGCCGTCGTCGTCGCGCTCGGCCGAGGTGACGGTCCCGCCACCGATCTCGGCGAGGGCTGCCTCGCTCGCGCGGTCCAGGTCGCTGCCGGTGAGGGAGTCGGATCCCTCGAAGCCGTCGGTCGCGGCGTAGGCGATGCCCGTCCCGGCTCCGATCAGCACGACCGCTCCGGCGATCCCGGCGATGATCTTCGTCTTCTTCTGCACGACGGCTCCGTCCCGGCGCCGCTCGTCGACGCCTCCAGCACTCTCGCGGTCGGGCGCTGAAGCCAGCCTGAAGCGCCCGCTCAGCGGACGAGCGGCACCCGCACCTCGACCCGGGCGCCGCCCAGCGCCGAGTCGCCCACGACGACCCGTCCGCCGTGCGCCCGGGCGATCCCGGCGACGATCGCCAGGCCGAGCCCCGATCCTCCGGCGTCGCGCGCCCGGCCCTCGTCGAGGCGGACGAAGCGCTCGAGCACCCGCTCGCACTCCGCCGCCGGGATCCCCGGTCCGTCGTCGTCCACCGCGAGCACCGCCTCCGCTCCGTCGATCCGGGTCGAGAGCGCCAGCTGCGAGGAGCGGTGCCGCATCGCGTTGTCGACGAGGTTCCGCAGCGCCCGCGAGAGCAGGGATCCGTCGGCCACCGCCTGCACGGGCGAGATCCCGCTCGCGTCGACTCGGGCTCCGGAGTCGCGCAGGCGCCGCACCTCGCCGAGGGCGAGGTCGTCGAGGTCCACCGGGGCCGCCGCCACGGCCAGGCGCGCCTCGTCCGCCCGGGCGAGCAGCAGCAGGCCCTCGATCAGGCCGCCGAGCCGCACCGACTCCTCCGCGACCGTCCTCGCCAGCCGGGCGGAGTCGAGCCGGTCCGGGTGCGCGAGCGCCACCTCCGCGGTCTGGCGCAGCGCCGCGACGGGGGAGCGCAGCTCGTGCGAGGCGTCCGAGACGAAGCGCCGCTGCCGCTCCTGCCCGTTCTGCAGCCGATCGAGCATCCGATTGAGGGTGTGCGCCAGCCGGTCGACCTCGTCGCCGGAGCCGGGGGCGGCGATCCGGCGGTCCAGGGCGGAGGAGGTGACCGCCTCGGCCTCCGTGCGCATCCGCTCCACGGGGCGCAGCGCCCGGCCGACGACGAGGGCGCACACCACCGCCACCAGCGCGATCAGCAGCGGGACGGCGACCGCGAGCAGTCCGATCGTGGTGGACACCGCCTCCTCGCGGCCCTCGTCGGGCACGCCGACCACCACGAGGGAGTCGTCGTCGAGCCGGCGGGCGGCGACCACCACCGGCCCCTCGTCGTCCACGTCGACCGTGACCGGGTCGTCGCTCTCGGCCCGCGCGAGCGGAGGGAGGTCCTCCGCGTCCTCGCCCGCCGCGGCGACCCGCCCGTCCACCACGAGCTGGACCAGTCCCTCCGAGCCGCGGACCGCCTCCGGCCCGCCCTGCTCCACCAGCGCCGCGACCCGCTCCGCCTCGGCGTCGGCGGCGGAGGCGGTGCTCGAGGCGAGCACGGAGGAGAGGACCAGGACGAAGAGCACGCTCCCGAGGAGCGCGGCGGCGGCCACCACGGCGGTCGCGGCCGCGGTGATGCGGGTCCGCAGGCTCCGGCGGCTCACCCGGCCACCAGCGTGTAGCCCGCCCCGCGCCGGGTGCGGAGGGTGTCGCGGCCGAAGGGCCGGTCGATCTTGTTGCGCAGGGTGCGGACGTACACCTCGACGATGTTCGGGTCGCCGTCGTAGTCGAAGTCCCAGACGGCTCCGAGGACGTCCCGCTTGGAGACGACCTCGCCCGTCCGCGAGACGAAGTACTCGAGGACGCTGAACTCGCGCGCGGTCAGCGGCACGGCCACTCCGCCCCGCTCGACGCTCCGGGAGGCGGGATCCAGCACGAGGTCGCCGACGACGCGCACGGTCGGCCGCTCGGCGGCTCCGCGGCGGATGAGGGCGCGCAGCCGCGCGACGAGCACCGGGAACGAGAACGGCTTGGTGAGGTAGTCGTCTGCTCCGGTGTCGAGGGCCTCGACCTGGTCGAGGTCGCCGTCCTTCGCCGTGAGCATCAGGATCGGGGTCCAGTCCTCGGCGGCGCGCAGGCGCTCGCAGACGCGGAACCCGCTGAGGTCCGGGAGCATCAGGTCGAGGACGATGGCGGCGTAGTCGGCCTCCTGCGCGTACCAGAGGGCGTCGGTGCCGGAGGTGGCGGTGTCCACGGCGAAGCCCTCGGCCTCCAGGCCCGTCTCGAGGGCGCGGAGCAGGTTGATCTCGTCGTCGACGACCAGGATGCGGATGGCGGCCTCCCCGGGCTCGGCGCGCGGAGTCCCGCGCGAGCCCAGGCTAGCCGCGGGCCCGCTGAAGCCCGCCTGAAGCTCCGGCGGACACCCGCGTCCCGCCGAGGCGCCGGCTCCCCGCCGGGACACCGGCCGGAGCGCGGTGGTCCGCCGGGACGCGCGGCGCCTGGGCGCGAGCGCGGGTCACTCGTCGCGGTCGGTGTACTCGCCCTCGCCCTCGGCGGAAGTGCCCGCGGCGCTGGTGTCGACGTAGCTGCCCTTGTCGGCGGTGGCCTGCTCGTTGACCGAGGTGTCGACGTAGCTGCCCTCGGCCTCGCCGGCGGTGTGCGAGACGCCCTCGGTCGAGGTGTACTCGCCGCCCTCGGTGTCCTCGGTGCTCGTGCCCTCGGCGACGTGACGGCCGTGGCCGGCGGTGTGCTCGTCGTGACCCTCGTGGTGGTCGTGGTGCTCGTGACCCTCGTGGTGCTCGTTGTCGTGGTCGTGGTGGGCCATGGCGGCCTCCTCGCTTCGTCGCGTCGGTGCGCGGTCGGATCGGCCGCGCTCGCTCCGAGACTTCTGCATCGCGGGCGGGGGTGCAAGACGTGGCGGCTGCACATCCGTGCCGCGCAACTCCTACCGGCGCCGGATCCGTCCGCCTAGCCTCCGAGGATGAGCAGACCCCCTCGCACCCGCTGGAGCGTCATCGGCCAGCTCGGCCCGGCGTTCGACGACGGCGGCCCGATGCTGCTGGTCGAGGCCCGATCGGCCTTCGGGCGCCGCCCGATGCACCGCGCGAAGGCGCAGCTGCTGCTGTCGGCGCTGCGCCACCGGGCCCGCGAGCTCGGCGACCGCGCCGAGTACGTCCGCTCCGAGACCTTCGGCGAGGCCCTCGCCGGGCGCGACGATCTCGAGGTCATCGATCCGCCGACCCGCGGCGGCCGCCGCCTCGCCCGCCGGCTCGGCATGAGCGTCCTGCCCAGCCGCGGCTTCATCACGGCCGAGGAGGACTTCCGCGAGTGGGCGCTCGCCCGCTCCGGCAAGCGCCTGCTGCTGGAGGACTTCTACCGGTGGAGCCGCGAGCGCACCGGCGTGCTGATGCGCGGCGACCAGCCCGAGGGCGGCCGCTGGAACTACGACCACGACAACCGCCAGCCGCCGCCCAAGGGCGCCTCCCGGCTCGGCCTGCCCGACCCGTGGTGGCCGGAGGAGGACGACGTCGACGAGGAGGTGCGCGCCGACCTGGCGCGCTGGGAGGCCGAGGGAGCGGTCCGACTGGTCGGTGCGGACGGTCCGCGCCGCTTCGCCGCGACCCCGGCCGAGGCCGAGGCGGCGCTCGCCGACTTCGTGTCGTCGCGCCTGGGCGACTTCGGGACCTACGAGGACGCGATGCTCTCGGGCGACTGGACGATGGCGCACTCGCTGCTCAGCGCCCCGATGAATCTCGGCGTCCTCGATCCGCGCGCCGTCATCGACGCGGCCGAGGCCGAGTACGCCGCCGGCGGCGCCCCGATCGCGGCCACGGAGGGCTTCGTCCGCCAGATCCTCGGCTGGCGCGACTACGTCTGGAACCTGTTCTGGCACCTCGGCCCGGAGTACCGGAACCGCAGCCGGGCGCTCGGCGCCTCCACGCCGCTGCCCGCCGAGCTGCTCGCTCTCGACCCGAGCGGCATCGAGGCGAACTGCCTGCACGAGACTCTCGACGACGTGCACCGTCACGGCTGGGCTCACCACATCCAGCGCCTGATGGTGCTCGGCAACTGGGGACTGCAGCGGGGCTGGGACCCGGCGGAGCTCAACGACTGGTTCGTGGACGTCTTCGTCGACGGCACGGAGTGGGTGATGCCCGCGAACGTGATCGGGATGTCCCAGCACGCCGACGGCGGCGTCGTCGCGACGAAGCCCTACGCGTCGGGCGGCGCGTACATCAACCGGATGTCCGATTACTGCGGCGGCTGCCGCTTCGACCCGAAGGTGCGCCTGGGCGAGAACGCCTGTCCGGTGACCGCCGGCTACTGGGCCTTCCTCGACCGGGCCGAGCCGGTCCTCCGCGGCAACCACCGGATGGCCCAGCCCCTCGCGGGCCTGCGCCGCCTCGCGGACCGGGAAGCAGTGGTCGACCAGGAGCGCCGGCGCGAGACGTACTGACGCGGGGCCGGCGGCGCGCCCGCCGCTACTCCGCGCGCACGAAGCGCGACACGGTGACCGCGACCGTCACCGCGGTCGTCCCCTCCATTGCCGCGAGTCGAGCGTCCAGCGCCTCGGGGTCCACGTGGTGGGCGCTCGGCCCCATCAGCACCTCGGCGCGCAGCTCGTCGACGCTCATCAGCACTGCCGTGTCCAGCTCGATGCGCTCCCCGAGCGCGAACCCCGCCAGCTGCTCGTCGAGCCGCTCAGCCTTGCCGGCGTCGATGCCGAGCATCCCGAACCGCTCGCGGATCTCGTGCAGGTGCCGCTCGCGCGGAGTGACGACGACGGCGACGCCGCCAGGACGGAGCACCCGCCGCATCTCCGGGGCGTTCCGCGGCGCGAAGACGGTGAGCAGCGCGTCGGCGGAGGCGTCGGCCAGCGGGAGGGGCTGCCAGAGGTCCGCGGTCGCGATCGCCGCCCGGGGGTGCGCGCGGGCGGCGCGGCGGGCGGCCGGGGCCGAGAGGTCCAGGCCCAGCCCGTCCGCCGCCGGATGCGCGTCGAGCACGGCCGCGAGGTACGCCCCGGTGCCGCAGCCCAGGTCGACCACGAGCCGCGCGTCGCCGGGGACGGCCGCGGCGACCGCGTCCTGGATCACCCGGTAGTGGCCGGAGCCGAGCAGGTCGGCGCGGGCCTGCACCATCGCCGCGGTGTCGCCCGAGGTCGCGTGCCTGCCGCGCAGCAGCGAGGCGTAGCCCTGGCGGGCGAGGTCTGCACTGTGCCCGAGAGGGCAGCGGAGCGAGGAGGGCCGGGGGAGCGCATCGGGGGCGAGTTCACCGCCGCAGACCGGGCAGGCGAGGGCGGGCAGCACCGTCGATCCGGGTCGGGCGCCCGGATCGAACGCGCTCACTCCGCGACGGGCGCGCGGGCCCGCATGGCGGTGACCGCCGCGTTCAGCGTCGCGATGGCCGGCACGGCGAACAGCGCCCCGGCGAGCCCGGCCACCTCGAGCCCGGTCGCGACTCCGAGGACCACGGCGAGCGGATGCACCTTCACGGCGGTCCCGAGGATCAGCGGCTGCAGCACGTGCCCCTCGAGCAGGTGCACCAGGATCACGACGCCGACCATCACCAGCGCGGCGACCGGCCCGCTGAACAGCAGCGCGACCAGCGCGGCGAGCGCACCGGTCACGATCGCGCCGAGGATCGGGACGAACGAGCCGAGGAACACCACGATCGCGATCGGCACGACGAGCGGCAGCTGCAGCGCGAGCGCGCCGATGCCGATGCCGACGGCGTTGATCCCGGCGACGCCGAGCTGCGCGATCACGAACTGGCTGAGGGTCCGCCAGCCGGCGGCACCGCCGCGCTCCATCGCGGGGCGCGCGCGGCGGGGGAGGAGGCGGAGGAACCAGTGCCAGATCCGGCGGCCGTCGAGGAGCAGGAAGATCAGCGAGAACAGCGTGAGCAGCGTCCCGGCGAAGACCTCGGCGAGCTGGGAGCCGACGGCGAGGGCTCCGGACGCGATGGTCGACGCCTGCGCGTCGGCCCAGTCGACCGCGCGCTGCGCCCAGTCCGAGAGCTGCACGTCCGAGAACGACAGCGGCGGGCTCCGCAGCCACGCCTCGACGCCGTCGACCGCGTCGAGAGCGCGCTGCCCCACGCCGCTGAAGCCGGAGCGGGACTGCACGACCACCAGCCCGACGAGGCCGGTCAGCAGGAGGAGCATCAGGACGATCGAGACCAGGACCGCGAGCGGGCGGGGGAGCCGCAGGCGCTCGAGCCGGTTCCGCAGCGGGGTGAGGAGCGCGGTGAGCAGCAGGGCGATCAGCACCGGCACGACGATCACGGGCAGCAGCGAGACGAGGCGCACGAGGAGGTAGAGGAGACCGGCGACGGCGAGGAACCGCCACGACCAGGCGGCGGCGATCCGCATGCCGGTCGAGACGTCGCCCGAGGCGTCGTCGGGCGAGTCCGAGGGCACCGGAGCCGGGACCGGAGCCGGGGGAGCGGCGTCCGCCGTCGGGGTCGCGGCAGTGCCGTGCCGCTCGTCGCGCGCTCGCCGTCCCCGCATGACCCCTCCGATCCTCTCGCAGTGTACGGCGGAGCGGGCGTCCGGGACCGGGAGGGAGCCCGGGAGCGCCACGCCTGGACGGATCGGCGCGCCGGACGTGTCGGCAGCGGCTCGTCGGGCGGGCGGAAGGCGCCCGTTCGCGCCGTCTCCGTCCCGTTCCCCGCCTCGGCCGCGGGAGGCCCGTCCTCGCCGGTAGCGTCGCGCGGGTCGGTGCCGAGCGAGGAGGCGACGGATGGTGGAGGCGGTTCTCGCGATCGCCGCGTGGTGCGCGGGCGCGGTGCTCGTCGTCAGCGGTGCCCTGAAGCTGGGCCGCACGGAGCGGTTCCGGGTGAGCCTCGAGGCGCTCGGGGTCCCGCCCCTCCTCCGGCGCCGCGGCTGGTTCGCGGCCGCCTTCCCCGTCGTCGAGATCGCGCTGGGCGCCGCAGTGGTGCTGGCGCCCGCTCCGCTGCACCGTGCCGCCCTCGTGCCGGTGGCGCTCCTCGACGCCGTGTTCCTCGTCGTCGCCGTCCGCGCGGTCCGCGCCAGGGAGGACGTCGACTGCGAGTGCTTCGGCGGCCTGGGCTCGGCGCGGATGACCGGACGCACCGTCGCGAGGAACGCGGTGCTGCTCGTGCTGGCGGTCGCCGGGGCGCTCGGCGGGCTCGCTCCGGCCGCGCTGCTCGGCGGCGGCGGGGCCTCGGCGGCGGCGTCAGGCCTCGCCGCCGCGCTCGCCGCGGTCTCGCTCGCGCTGGTGCGCGACCGCCGTGCGGCGTCGACGGCCGCTCGCGTCCGGGCGGCCGCCCGCTTCTCCGCAGCCGACCGGGGGTCCGCGCCGGGGCCCGCGCCCGAGGGCGACCTCTCGGCCGCCGACCTCGCGTTCGTCACGGTGGCCGGCGAGCTCCTGACGCTCGAGGAGCTGTCCCGCCCGGCGACGCACCTCGTCTTCTTCTCGCCCTCGTGCGCCTCCTGCCACGAGCTCGTCGAGCGCTTCCGCTGGTGGCCCCACGGCCTGCGCCCGGGCGAGGAGCTGCTGCCCGTCCTCCTCGGCCGCCGTGAGGACTTCGCGGTGCACGCCGTCTACGGACCGCTCGTCGACCACGCCCTCTACGACCCGGAGGGCCGCGTCGCCGCCGTGCTCGGCCGAGCGGGGACGCCGGGACACGTGCTGCTCACGCCCGGGCGTCCGCTCGGCGACGGCTGGACCTCGGGAGCCTCGTCGATCGAGGCGCGCGTGCTCCGTCCCGGATTCCTCGCCGAGCTGCAGGCGGGCGATCCGGACCCGGCTCCGGCGGCGGGCGGCGCGGCACCGCCGGGGTGACGACGGCCGACCGACGGCGGGCGGCCGGGCTCAGCGGCGCTCGAACTCGCCGGACATCGAGCCGTGCACGGGGTGGGCGGGATCGTCGCCGACGGCGCGGGCGGGGTCGTCGATCTCGACCGCTCGGGACGGAGTCTCCTCGTCGCTCGCGTCGAGGCCGAAGCCGTCCTCGAGCAGCTCCTGGGCGATGCGGCTCGAGAGGCCGCTCCTCTCGCCCGGTCCGGGGTCGCTCTCCGGGTCGACGGGGGCGGCGAACGCCTGCTCCAGTCCGGACGCCGGCATCCCGGCGTCGTCGATCGAGTCGGCTCGCCCGTCGGAGGGTCCTCGTGCAGGTCTCGGCATGCGCCCGAGCGTAGAGGACCGGCTCCCGGAGGTCGATGCTCCGTCGAGCAGTGCCCTGCCGCCTGGGCGCCGGGTCAGTCGTGCAGCGACCAGGAGTGGGGAGCGACCTGGACGCCGCCGACGGTCGCCGTCTCGTCGCCGAGGTTCAGCGCGAGCCGCGCGGTGCGTCCCTCCCGGCCCTCCGCCACGAGCAGCACGGCGGTGTTGGAGAGGTCGACCGTGCGGGTGCTCGCGCCGACCAGCCACGGATTCCGTCGGCGGAACGCGATGACCTCCTGGTGGGCCCGGTACGCCTCCCCGCCCGGCCACTCGGCGGGATCGGCCGGGAACTCGGGGCGGATCGCGTCGTCGCCGCCGATCCGCTCCTCCTTGACGCCGCGCAGGCCCCGCTCGTCACCGGAGTAGATGCTCGGCACGCCGGCGACGAAGCCGAGGATCGCCGTGGCGTGGCCGTGGTGGCGCTCGTCGCTGATCGCGCTGGCGATCCGGGTCACGTCGTGGTTGCCGAGGAAGGTCAGGGGCAGGAACTCGCGGACGAACTCGTCGTGGCGCTTCAGCGACCAGGCCAGCTCGAAGAGGTTCGCCTCCTCGAGGGAGTTGCGGACGGCCTTCCAGAGCTCGTACTGCGTGACCGAGTCGAGCCCCGACTCCCGCACGTAGCCGGAGTAGTCGCCGTGGATGACCTCGCCGACGAACCAGGCGTCGGGGAAGCGCCGGCGCACGGGGTCGATCGCTGCGTGCCAGGCCGCCGGCGCGACCGCGTACGCCGCGTCGAGCCTCCAGCCGTCGATGCCCCGCTCGAGCCAGTGCGCGAGCACGGAGGACACGTGCTCCGCGACCTCGGGGTTCCCGTTGTCGAGCTCGACCAGGGCGTCGTGGCCCTCGAACACGTCGACGCGGAGGCCGTCGACCTCCTGCGACCGCTCGCTGCGGGAGAAGCGCGCCGCCTCGGAGGAGCCCTCGCCGGCCGCGACCGCGGCACGCCACCAGGGGTGCTCTCGTCCCACGTGGTTGAAGACGCCGTCGAGCAGAACGCGGATCCCGCGCTCGCGGCACGCGGCGATCAGCGCGTCGAGGTCGGCCTCGTCGCCGAGGCGCGGATCGACCCGGAAGTGGTCGACCGTGTCGTAGCCGTGAGTGGAGGAGGCGAAGACCGGCCCGAGCAGCAGCCCGTTGCAGCCCAGCGCCAGCAGGTCGTCGAGCCAGGGCAGCAGAGCGCGGAGGCGGTGCTGCGGCTCGTCGTCCGGACCCGGACCCTCCGAGGCGCTCGCCTCGGCGCCGGTGAAGCCGAGCGGGTAGACGTGCCACCAGATCGCCGTCGAGATCCAACCGTCCGTCTGAGCCATCGTGGCCGTCCTCCCGGCCCGCTCGGGCGCGGGCCGCCGTCACTGTAGCGAGGCGGGCTGGACCGGAGCCGCGCCCGCTCACGGGCCGGGCCGCAGGGAGGCGATCCAGGCCAGCACGGCGAGGCCCGCCCGCACGGAGGCGGGTGCCGTGACGGAGCAGACGAGCAGCGCGAGAGCCGCGCAGGCGAGCCCGGCCACCGCGCTCCTCCGCTCGCCCGTCCACCGCAGCGCCCGCACGGACGCGGTCACCGCGACGACCGCCACGGCGACCGCGGGGAGCGCCCAGAGCGGATGCACGGAGGACGCGAGCGCGAGCAGGCCCAGCGCGAGCGCCGCGAGCCCGGGCTCGTACGGTCGACGGGCGGGAGGGTGCAGCCGCGGCGGGCGGGGGAGGCCCGAGCCGGCCGGAGCGGGTGGAGGAAGGAATGCCGTCGTCGTCATGCGCCGATCCTCGTCAGGCGGTGGGCCCCGCGGAGAGGCGATCGGCGGATCGGTGGACGAGGGGCGCCGAGCGCCTCCTGTGGAGGGACCGACCGGCGCGATCGGCGTCGTTCCGGGCGTCTCGAGGTCGGAATCGCCGGAGATCCGGGGCGGGGCTGGTAGGTTACCGACGGTCCGACCGGTTGAGGACGTCCGTCCCCGGCCGAGGACGATCCATCGAAACCAGCTGTTCCGACAGCGAGAACGTCCTGGGAGGACACTCCATGGCTGACAAGTCGCTCAACCGCACCGAGCTCGTCGCGAAGATCGCCGCCGACTCCGGCCAGAGCCAGGCCGCCGTCAACGGCGTCCTCGACTCGCTCTTCACCACCCTCGCCGACTCCGTGTCGAACGACGTGAAGGTCACCATCCCCGGCTGGATCGCCGTCGAGCGCACCTCCCGCGCCGCGCGCACCGGCCGCAACCCGCAGACCGGCGAGACCATCCAGATCGCCGCCGGCCACTCGGTCAAGGTCTCCGCGGGCACCAAGCTCAAGGCCGCCGCGAAGTAGTCGCGCCCTCCGACACGGCCCCGGCATGCGCCGGGGCCGTCGTCGTCCGCGGACGCGGCCGCCGATCGTCCGCGGACGCGGCTCCCGATCAGCCGCGGAACGTAGGCTGGAGCGGTGAATCGAACCGTCCGGATCGTCGGCCCTGCGCTCGTGCTCGTCGCCGCAGCGCTCGTCGCCCTCCTCGCGGCCCTGGCCTTCGGCGGGGGAGCCGCGGCTCCGCTGCTGAACGATCCCGGCCCCGTGGTCCGCTACGGCCTCCCCATCGCCAAGCTCGCCGTCAATCTGGGCGCCGCGGGCATGATCGGCTCGCTCGTGCTGACGCTGTTCGCGCTGAGCCCCCGCGCCGCCGCCGCGCGCGACGCCCGGTCGTCGTCCCGCGCGTCGACCGCGCACGCCTCCTCGCGCGCCGACCACGCCTCCTCGCGCGGTGGCCAGTCCTCGTCCCGCGCCGGATCGACGCGCACCGCGGTCGCCCCCGCGCGCACCGCGCCCGCCGGGGCCGCGCCCGAGCCGCGCACCGAGTTCTCGATCGCCCTCGACGTCGCCGCCGCCAGCGCCGCCTTCTTCGCGGCGGCCAGCGCGGTGACCGGGTTCCTGACCTTCCTCAACGTCACGCAGACGCCCCTGAGCCTCGACCGCGACTTCGGCACCAAGCTCAGCTACTTCATCGGCAGCATCGAGGTCGGCCAGGCCTGGCTCATCACGACCCTGCTCGCGGCCGTCGTCACCGTCCTCTGCTTCGCCGTCCGCAACCAGACCGCGCTCGTCTTCGTCACGGGCCTGGCCCTGCTCACGCTGCTGCCCATGGCGCAGCAGGGGCACGCGGCGGGAGCGAGCGGGCACGACGCCGCCGTCACGGCGCTGGGCCTGCACCTCGTCTTCGCGGCGATCTGGCTGGGCGGCCTCATCACCGTCATCGCGTTGCGGCCCCTGCTCGGCGGCTCCCGCCTGCTGCCCGTGATCGAGCGCTACTCCAGCCTCGCGCTCGTGAGCTTCGTCGTGGTCGCGGCGTCCGGCTACGTCAGCGCCGAGCTCCGGCTCGCCACCCTCGACAACCTGCTCACCGGCTACGGGATCCTCGTGCTGGTCAAGGTCGCGGCCCTGGTCGCGCTGGGCCTGTTCGGCGTGCTGCAGCGCCGCTACCTCATCGATCGGATGCGGAAGGCGGGCGGCGTCGGCGGCCGCAGCTTCTGGTGGCTCGTGGGCGCCGAGATCGCCTTCATGGGGATCGCCTCCGGAGTCGCCGCGGCGCTCGCGCGCACCGCGACCCCGGTCGACCAGATCGCCGCGAGCCAGCTGACTGATCCGACCCCGGCCCAGCTGCTGACGGGCGAGCCCCTGCCGCCGCCCGCGAGCGCGATGAACTTCCTCACGCTCTGGAACATCGACCTGGTCTGGCTCCTGGTCTGCTCCTTCGCCATCGCGTTCTACGTCGCCGGAGTGGTGCGCCTGCACCGCCGCGGCGACCGCTGGCCCCTGCACCGCACGATCCTCTGGATCGCGGGCATGCTCCTCCTGGCCTACATCACGAACGGCGGAGTGAACGCGTACGAGAAGTACCTGTTCAGCGCCCACATGCTCTCGCACATGGTCCTCACGATGGCGGTGCCGCTGCTGCTCGTCCCGGCGGCACCGGTCACGCTGATCGCCCGCGCCGCCGCCCGCCGCACCGACGGCTCCCGCGGCGCCCGCGAGTGGGTGCTGCTCGCCGTGCACTCGCGCTTCGCCACCGCGATCTCGCACCCGATCGTGGCCGCGCTGCTGTTCGTGGGGTCGCTCTGGGGCTTCTACTACTCCCCGCTGTTCCGCTGGGCCACCACGGACCACATCGGCCACGAGTGGATGATCGTCCACTTCCTCATCACCGGGTACCTGTTCGTCAGCGTGCTGATCGGAGTGGACCCGAGCGTGCACCGCGTGCCCTACGCGATGCGCCTCCTGCTGCTGCTGGGCACGATGGCGTTCCACGCCTTCTTCGGCCTCGCGCTGATGACGGGGGAGGGGCTGCTCCTCGCCGACTGGTACGGGGCGATGGGCTGGGGTACCTCCGCGCTCGCCGATCAGCAGGCGGCCGGCGGCATCGCGTGGAGCATCGGCGAGATCCCCACCCTCGCGCTCGCGATCGTCGTGGCGATGATGTGGAGCCGCTCCGACGCCCGCGAGACCAAGCGCCGCGACCGTCAGGCCGACCGCACCGGAGAGGCCGAGCTCACGGCCTACAACGACCGCCTGGCCGCCCTGCAGAAGCGCGGCTGACGCCCCGGGGTACGGGGGTCAGCCCCCCCCCGATGCGGGTGGGCGCACCCCCGCATCTCGCGCCACGTCCGACGCCGACGGCGCCTTCGTTCCTAGACTGGCCGCGCCGCTGGGCCGGGCCCTCCTCCGAGGCCGCGCCGGGCGGCTCGGACGAGCGAAGGGGGCCTCATGATCGAGGCACGAGGACTGACCAAGAGGTTCGGCGCCAAGACGGCGGTGGACGCGATCGACTTCACCGTCGAGCCCGGACGGGTGACGGGCTTCCTGGGCCCGAACGGGGCCGGCAAGTCGACGACCATGCGGATGATCGTCGGGCTGGACCGGCCGACGTCGGGCTCGGTCCGCGTCAACGGCCGGCCCTACGCCGAGCACTCGGCTCCGCTGCGCGAGGTCGGCGCCCTGCTCGACGCGAAGGCGGCGCACCGGGGGCGGTCGGTCCGCGACCACCTCCGCGTCATCGCCGCGACCCACCGCATCCCGCGCGCACGCGTGGAGGAGGTGATCGAGCTCGTCGGGCTGCAGAGCGTCGCCCGCAAGCGCGTGGGCGGCTTCTCGCTCGGGATGGGCCAGCGGGTCGGCATCGCGACGGCCCTGCTGGGCGACCCCCGGACGCTCCTGCTCGACGAGCCGGTCAACGGGCTCGACCCCGAGGGGGTGCGCTGGGTCCGCGACTTCGTGCGGGGCCAGGCGGCGGAGGGCCGCTGCGTCCTGCTGTCCTCGCACCTGATGAGCGAGATGGCGCAGACGGCGGATCACATCATCGTCCTCGGCCGGGGCCGCATCCTCGCGGACGCCCCCCTCGCCGACTTCCTCGCGGAGGCGCGCCCCCGGGTGCGCGTCGCGAGCCCCGAGGCCGACCGCCTGGCCGAGCTGCTCGCCGGAGGCGGCGCCCGGGTGGCCCGCACCGAGGGCGGGCTCGAGGTGGAGGGACTCGACGCCTCCGCGATCGGCGAGCTGTCGCTGCGCGGCGGCATCGTCCTGCACGCCCTCACACCGCTGACCCGCTCGCTCGAGGACGCCTACACCGCGATGACGGCGGACGCCGTCGAGTACGCCACCGCGACCGCCTCCGCCACGGAAGGAGCCGTCCGATGACCGCTCAGAGCACCGCACCCCGTCCTTCCACTCTCGACGGCGTCCGGCTCCGAGCCGGGGGAGTCGTCGCCTCGGAGGCGCTCAAGCTGGCGACCGTCCGCTCCACCTGGTGGTCGCTCGGCGTCTCGGTCCTCCTCGCCCTCGGTCTCGCGGCGATCCTCGGGGGGACCCTCGACGGTGTCGGATCCGCCGAGGGGGCGACTCAGCTGGCGGTCGCCGCCGCCACCGTGCACCTGCAGCTGGTCGGCCTCGTCGTCGCGGTCCTCGGCGCCCTCTCGATCGGAGGGGAGTACACGACCGGGATGATCCGGTCGACCTACACCGCCGTCCCACGCCGTCTACCCTCGCTGCTCGCCCGCACGGCGATGGTCGCCCTCGTCGCCTTCGTGCTCGGCCTGATCACCACGGGCGGGTCGTTCGCCCTGATCGCCTCCGGGCTGGCGGGCAGGGGAGCGGCGCCGGTGGTCGACGGCGAGGTCCTCGGCGCACTCGTCGGCGGCGCGTTCCACCTCGCCGTCGTCGGGGCCTTCGCCGTCGGGCTGGGCGCGCTGCTGCGCAGCTCCGCGGCGGCGATCGGCACCGCCGTCGGGGTCCTCTTCGTGCTCCCGATCGTCGTCTCGCTGGCGGGCTCGCTCCTCGACGCGCAGTGGATCACCGATGCGTCCGCCTATCTCCTCTCGAGCCTGGGGTCGACGCTCTCCCGCCTGCCGGACGAGTCCGGCACCGGCGTCGGCGTCGGCACCGCCGTCCTGGCCTCGCTGGCCTGGGTCGCCGCGGCCGTCGTGCCCGCCCTCCTGGTCACCCGCGTCCGAGACGTGTGAGCCGGTCGCAGAGCCTCCTCCCCAGGCCTCCGTCACCGTTGCTCCTGCCGGCGGTGACGGGGGAGGAGGCGGGGCGCCTGTCTCCGCTGGGTACAGTGGAGCGGTGACTCAGCCGACCCTCTCCGACGAGCAGCAGCGGGTCTTCGACCTCATCGAGAACACGCGCGAGCACCTGTTCGTCACGGGTCGCGCGGGCACGGGCAAGTCCACCCTGCTCAACCACCTGAGCTGGAACACCGACAAGCAGATCGTCATCTGCGCCCCCACCGGGGTCGCGGCCCTGAACGTCGGCGGCCAGACCATCCACTCGTTGTTCCGGCTGCCGATCGGCGTCATCGCCGACTCCGACCTCGACCAGCCGCCCGAGCTGCGCAAGCTCCTCAACACCATCGACACGCTCGTCATCGACGAGATCTCGATGGTGAACGCCGACCTGCTCGACGGGATCGACCGCAGCCTCCGGCAGGCGCGGCAGCGGCGCTCCGAGCCGTTCGGGGGCGTGCAGGTCGTCCTCTTCGGCGACCCGTTCCAGCTCGCGCCCGTCCCCGGCGATCCGGAGGAGCGCGCCTACTTCGCCGACCGCTACCGCTCGCTGTGGTTCTTCGACGCCCTCGTCTGGCAGGAGGCGCCGCTGCGGATCGTCGAGCTCGGCCGGATCCACCGGCAGAGCGACGAGCGCTTCAAGTGGATGCTCAACGCGGTCCGCTTCGGCATGGTGACGAAGGAGATCGCCGACGTGCTGAACGCGGCGGGCGCGCGGACGCCGCCGGCCGACGACGCGATCACGCTCGCGACCCGCAACGACACGGTCAACCGCATCAACCAGGCGGCGCTGGCGCGGCTGAAGGGCCCGCTGAAGACCGCCTCGGCCGAGATCAGCGGCGACTTCGGCGGGCGCGCGTATCCGGCGGACCAGAACCTCGAGCTCAAGATCGGCGCGCACGTGATGTTCCTGCGCAACGACTCCGAGCAGCGCTGGGTGAACGGCACGATCGGCCGCGTGACGAAGGTCGCGGGGACGGTGTGGGTCGAGGTCGACGGCGAGGTCCACGAGGTCGAGCCGGCGACCTGGGAGCGCTACCGCTACTCCTACTCCGCCGCGACGAAGAAGCTGACCCGCGAGATCGTCGCCGAGTTCGCGCAGTTCCCGCTGCGGCTGGCCTGGGCGGTCACGATCCACAAGTCGCAGGGCAAGACCTACGACTCGGCCGTGGTCGATCTCGGGCAGCGCGCGTTCGCGCCCGGGCAGACCTACGTGGCGCTCAGCCGCATCACGAGCCTCGAGGGCCTCTACCTGACCCGGCCGCTCCGGCCGAGCGACATCATCGTCGACAAGGACGTGCTGCGGTTCATGTCCGAGCGGCGGGCGGAGCCGGCGGCTGTCGCGGAGGCGTCGGCGGATTGACGCCCGGAGGAGGACGTCGGAGCAGGGGCCTCAGGCCGCCGCGCGGGTCCGGGCGAGATCGCGGAACAGCTCCGTCGTCAGCCGGTACGCCTCCGCGACCTCCGCGATGACCCGCTCGCGCTCCTCCTCGTCCCAGCCCGCGGCGTCGAGCTGCTCGCGGTAGGTGGCGCGGAAGGTCGACGGCGCGGCGATCTCGCCGAAGAGGAAGAAGCCGACGCCGTTGGTCTCGAAGCCGAACCGCCGCTGCAGCAGCCCGCGCACGATCGCGCAGCCGGAGAGGTCGCCGAGGTAGCGCGTGTAGTGGTGGGCGACGAAGCCGCCGCTCCAGCCCGAGGCCACGGTGCGGATGCGGTCGACGTAGGCGCTGGTCGAGGGCAGCGGGCGGATGCGCTCGCGCCAGTCCTCGCCGACGAGGAAGCGCAGGTCCTCCGCGATCGCGGGGAGCCGGGTGAGCTTGGCCGAGAGGAACGGCTCCGCGACCGGATCGCCGGCCATGTCCTCCGCTACGGCCTCGAGGGCCTCGTAGACGAAGTAGTGCTGCGAGACGAGCGCGATGTAGTCGTCGCGGCTGCCGGAGCCGGTCATCAGCGAGGTCATGAAGGCGGCGCCCTCGTCGTCCGCGCCGGACTGCCCGATGCGCAGGCGCAGGGCCTCGGAGAACGGGATGACGTTCGACACGGTGGCCTCCCTCGCTGCTTAGGTTGGCCTTACCTTAGCCGAGCGGAGTCGCCGGGACCAGAGGGCGTCAGTGCCCGTGTCCGCCGTCGACGACCGAGTGCATCATCCCGCCCATGTCGCCCGAGCCGCCCGAGGAGGCGGCCATGGCGGGGGTGGCGAGGGCCGAGACGGTGAGCGCTCCGGCCAGGAGCCCGACGAGCGCGCGCGACGGCGAGACGGCCTTCTCCTCCGCGCGAGGAGAGCGGAGCGAGACGGCCACCACAGCGACCGCGATCAGCTGGAGGACCGCGGCGGCCAGTGCGGGCAGGGGCTCGGCGAGTGCGCCCAGTGCCAGAGCGAGCGCGAACGCCGCCAGGGAGGCGACCGCCACGACCAGCGACGTGCGCGCCGCGACGATCCGGCCGCGCGCCAGGACGAGGACCGCCCAGAGGATCTCGACGGCGCCGAGGACACCGATCACCGGAGCCTGCACGCCCTCGCCGCCGGCGGCGAGCGAGAGGTGGACGAGCCCGGCGCCGAGTCCGGCGAAAGCGGCGTTGCAGCGGGCCACGGTGGTCATGGCGGCTCCTTCGCTGGTTCGGGGAAGAAGAGGAGGCCCCGGATCGACACACCGCATCGTGTCGTCCGGGGCCGTTCAGTCCGTCCGCCGCGGAAAACGGCGGGCCCACGGCGGACGGAGTAGAGGGGGGCGGCGGGTGCCGCCCGGGTCAGGCGGTCGCGGCGGTGCGCGTCCTCGCCGTCTTCTCGGTGCCGAGCCCGACTCCCAGGAGCACCAGCGCGCTGGCCAGGTGCAGGAAGTGGTCGGCGGTGTTCAGCGCCAGCACGTTCACGGCGGTGTCGACCAGGAAGAAGCCGACGATGCCCAGGAGCAGGTACACCGCTCCGACGGTCACGTTGACGGTCTTCGCCGCGGCGGCGGTCGACAGTCCCGCGATCAGCAGCGCGCCTCCGATGAGCAGGTGGGCGATGTTGTGCAGCGGGTTCACCTCGAAGATCCCGAGCAGGAGCCCGCCTTCGGTCGAGAGGAACTGCACGCCTCCGGTGACGACGAAGCCGAGGAGCCCGACGACGACGTAGACGGCTCCGAAGAGAGTCGCCAGCAGACGATTGGGGGATCTGCGCATGGTCTCTTACCTCCTTGGAGCAGCGCCTCTGCGCTGTACTCTCTCTCTTCGTAACCCGGCGCCTGCCGGTTTGGGAACGGGGTGGACTCCGCCGGTCACGGTCAGGACACGAATCGCGATCGGGCGCTCAGCGGCCCTCTCCGGCCGGACAGCGCCCCCGTACAGTGGTGCCGTTCGCAGACGACGGGGGAGTCGCACGGCATGGGATCTCGCAGACGGACGCGGACGGGACTGCTCGTCGTCCCGGTCCTCGTTCTCGCACTGGCCGGCTGCACGCCCGCCGCCGCCTCGCGGGTGGCGGAGGCGCCCGCGCAGGAAGCACCGGAGGAGCTCGCCTCCGCGCTGACGGGGTTCCTCGACGAGACGGTCGGCGTCGCCGGCGCGACCGGAGCGGTCGCCGGAGTCTGGTCGCCGTGGGGCGGCAGCTGGGAGGGCGCGGTCGGCTGGGAGTCGGACGAGCGCACCACCGCCCTCACCACCGACGCGCACCTGCGGCTCGGCACCGGCGGCACCGAGGCGATGACCTGCGACGTGGTCCTCGCCCTCGCCGACTCCGGCCGGGTCGACCTCGACGCCGACGTCGGCGAGACGCTCCGCTCCCTGCCCGGCATCGACGGGCTCACCCTGCGCGAGCTCTGCGCGCACACCTCCGGCCTGGCCGACTTCCGCTCGGCCCTCTGGCCGACCGTGCTCCAGAACCCTCCGCGGCAGTGGCCGACGCTCGAGCTGCTCGCCGCCGCCCAGGTGCGCGGCGCCTCGGCCGAGCCCGGAGCGGCGTGGTCCGACTCCGCCACCGGTCCGCTGCTCGCCGGCATCGTCGCGACGCAGGTGACCGGTCGGAGCATCGGGGAGCTCTACGACCAGTACGTGGTGCCGCGGTACGGGCTGCGCAGCACGGAGCTGCCCGGCGCCTCCGAGGTCGACCTGCCCGCTCCGTCCCCCCGCGGCTACGCGGTCGCGCTGGACCCGGCGACCGGGGAGAAGCGCTGCGACGTGCGCCTCGACGTCACCGCCGCGTCCCCGTCCGCCCTCGGCGCCGCGGGCGGAGCGCTGACCGATCTCGAGGACCTCCGGCGGCTGGCGACGGGCCTCGCGACCGATCCCGCGGGCGACGCGATGTGGCAGGACCCGGTCGTCCAGGGCCAGGGCCGCGCCGACTACCTCCGCGCCGGGCTCGGCGGGCACGAGGCGGGACCCCTCCGCGGCTTCTCGGGCCTCGCGCCCGGCTTCGTCACCGCGGCCTACTCCGACCCGGTCTCGGGCCTGACCGTGGCCGTCTCGATCAACAGCTCGACGCCCGGTGGCGACTTCGCCGCGACGGTCGCCCGCACCCTGGCAGCCATCGCCGTCGAGCAGGGAGCCGCGGCGGGAGCCGAGGGCCTGCCCGAGCTCCCGTGGACGGCCGACGGCGAGCGCGGCGCCGTACAGGGCACCCCGACGCGCTGCTGACCCGGCGGCGCCCTACTCTGGTGCCATGCCGATCACTCCCGACACCAAGGACTGGACCTGGGTCCTCGAGCGCCCCTGCCTCGAGTGCGGTTTCGACGCCTCGCTCGTCGACGCCGACGAGGTCGCCGGGCTCATCCGCGAGAACGCCGCCGCGTGGCCCTACGTGCTCGACCGCGACGACGCGGCGGGCCGGCCCGACGACGAGACCTGGTCGCCGCTCGAGTACGCCGCGCACGTGCGCGATGTGCACCGCATCTACCGCACCCGCGTGCAGCTGATGCTCGCCGGCGACGACCCGCTCTACCCCAACTGGGACCAGGACGTCACCGCCGTGGAGGAGCGCTACGACCAGCAGGACCCGGCCACGGTCGGCCGCGAGCTGGTCGAGTCGGCCGAGCGCATCGCCGAGGTGTTCGACTCCGTCGCCGGCGCCCAGTGGCAGCGCCGCGGTCGCCGCAGCGACGGCGCGGCCTTCACGGTCGACACGATCGCCCGGTACTACCTGCACGACGTCCAGCACCACCTGCACGACGTGCAGGGCTGAGCGCTCAGGTGTCGATGAGCTGCGGATTGAGGAACGAGAGCGTCCGCGCGTAGGCGAGCGCCGCGGAGGCGGGGCTCACCGCGTCGCGCAGGTTGCCGTTCGCGAAGTGCCGCTGCGTGTCCGGGTAGGTGTGCGCCGTGACCGGCGTCCCCGACTCCTTCAGCCGTCCGACGAACGACTCCGGGTCGTCGCCCGCGGGCCACTCGTCGCTCTGCGCGTAGTGCAGGAGGGTCGGGCACGGCACCAGCACGTGCTCCTGGGCGCCGAGGGTGGCGTAGTACGCGACGACCGCGTCCACGAGCCCGGTGCCCGCGGCGAGCAGCCCGAGGCGGCCGCCGAAGCCGAAGCCGATGACGGCGCTGCGCGGGGCCCCGGCCGCGACTCCGGTGCCGACCGCCTCGGCGACGGCGGCGAGGGTGCGGTCCTGCGCGGCCATCGCGGCGAGGTCTCGCGCGTCCTCCGGGGCGAGCGTGGCCCAGCCGTCGTAGAGGTCCGGCACGAGCACGTGGTAGCCGTGCTTCGCCACGGCCTCAGCGAACGGCTCCAGCCACGGAAGGCGCCCGAACACGTCGTGCAGCACGACCACCACGGGCCGGCCGGGGTGCCCGTACTCGAGGGCGACGCCCGGCGACGGGATCTGGACGAGCTCTGTCACCCCTCCACCCTGCCCTCTGCGTCCCCCGATCCCGCGCGCGGCCGCGGATCCGCCCGGCGTGTCGCGTCGGAACGCCGCTCGGGTGCCTCACCGCTCCGCGCGGCCGTGCGGCTCCAGCGGCAGGACGACCTGCTCGCGCAGGTGCTCGTAGACGACCGAGGTGCGCACGTCGGCGACCTCGCGGCGCTGGGTCAGCTCGTCGATGACGAAGGCGTAGAGGTCCTGGTTGTCGCGGACGGCGACGTGGATGATGAAGTCCTCCGAGCCGGAGGTGACGAACACGCCGACCGTCTCGTCGAGGCCGGCGACCCAGTCGCGGAAGGCCTCGATGATCTCCCGCGACGGCGGACGGATGCGGACCGCGATCAGCGCCTGCACGCCGCGCCCGAGGGCGGCGAAGTCGAGAGTGAGCGTCGCGCCGGTGATGACGCCGCGGCGCCGGAGGCTCCTCGTGCGGTCGAGGGCGGTGGTCGGCGAGACGTGCACGGCGGCTGCGAGGTCCCGGTTCGTGATCCGTGCATCCGACTGCAGGATGTGCAGGATCCGGACGTCGAGTTCGTCGAGTGCCGCTCCTGGGCCGTTCTGCTGGTCGTTCATACGGAGATCCTGCCGCAGGCGATCTCGACTGCCTACTGTTCGTGACGTCACTTCGCACGAACCGAGGAGCAGCATGACCGTCCCCGTCCCCGTCCCCGACGCCGTCGGCTTCCACCCCGACGAGATCGACACCGCCGCGCCCACCCGCTCGGCCCGCCTCAAGTGGGTGGTCGTCGTCGACGAGTCCCTCCCGGCCGGCCGCGCCGTGAACGCCGCGATCTGCGTGGGCGCCGCGACGGCCGCGCACGTCGCGGGACTGCTCGGACCGAGCCCCGCCGACGCCTCCGGATCGCTGCATCCCGGTCTGCCGTGGGCCGGCTGCACGGTCCTCGCCGCCGACGCGGCCGCTCTGCTCGCGATCCGGGCGAAGGCCGAGGCGCACGCGGGGACGTTCGTCGCCGACATGCCCGCCTCGGCGCAGGCCAACCGCGTGTACGACGAGTACAGGGAGGCCGTGGCGGCGAGCGGCTCCGACGAGCTGCAGTACCTCGCGGTCAGCCTGGTGGGGCCGAGGAACCGGATCGACAAGATGGTCGGTCGGCTGCCGCTGCTGGGCTGACCGGACGCCGCTGGGCTGACGGACGCCGCTGCAGCGCTGGAGGAGGAGCCGCTCGCCTCGGACGGAGGACCGGTCGCGGGCGAGGGGGAGGAGAGCGAGTGACGGGAATCGAACCCGCGCCATCTGCTTGGGAAGCAGAAGTTCTACCATTGAACTACACTCGCGCGGCGCCGCTCGGGCGCACCAGGACATCGTAGCAAGGCCCGCGACCGGCCCACGCCCCGGGGTCGCGCCACGCTCTAGGATCGCAGCGTGCTCCTCTCCGACCGCGACATCTCGCTCGAACTCGCCTCCGGCCGCGTGGGGCTCGCCCCGCACGATCCGTCGATGCTGCAGCCGTCGTCCGTCGATGTGCGCCTCGACCGCTTCTTCCGGCTGTTCGACAACCACCGCTACCCGTACATCGATCCGGCCGAGGACCAGCCCGAGCTGACCCGCCTGGTCGAGACGCCGCAGGGCGAGCCGTTCATCCTCCACCCGGGAGAGTTCGTGCTCGGCTCGACCTACGAGGAGGTGTCGCTGCCGGACGACATCGCTGCGCGACTCGAGGGCAAGAGCTCGCTCGGGCGGCTCGGGCTGCTGACCCACTCGACCGCCGGGTTCATCGATCCGGGCTTCACCGGCCACGTCACCCTCGAGCTCAGCAACGTCGCGACGCTCCCCATCACGCTCTGGCCGGGGATGAAGATCGGCCAGATGTGCTTCTTCCGCCTCAGCTCGCCCGCCGAGAAGCCCTACGGCTCGGCGGAGTACAGCTCGCGGTACCAGGGCCAGCGCGGCCCGACCGCGTCGCGCTCGGCGCTCAACTTCCACCGCACGGACGTCTACGCCGACTGACGCCCTCCGCGAGATGCCACTTCGGTACGCGACACGCCGGTGAATGCGTACCGAAGTGGCATCTCGCGGGGAGGGATCCGGGCGCGGGGGTCAGCCGAGCAGGCGGGGGAGCTGCAGCACGAGCCAGGGGGAGAACGCCCACGGCGTCGAGCGGACGGCGGCGAGCGTCGCCTCGGCGTCGACCCACTCGTAGTCCATGACCTCGTCGAGGCGCGGATCGAGGGCGTCGCGGCTCGACAACGTCGCCGTGTAGACGGGGCAGATCTCGTTCTCGACGACGCCGGACGCGTCGACCGCGCGGTAGCGGAAGTCCGGCAGGGCGACCTCCAGCGTGGCCAGTCGGGCGCCGAGCTCGCGCTCGGCCCGGCGGACGACGGCGTCCTCGATCCGCTCGCCCGGGGCGGGATGCCCGCAGAAGGAGTTGGTCCAGACGCCCGGCCAGGTGCGCTTCTCCAGCGCGCGGCGGGTCACGAGCAGCGCGCCGTCCGGGGAGAAGACGTGGCAGGAGAACGCGAGGTGCAGGGGAGTGGCCGTGTCGTGCACGGTCGCCTTGTCGGCGACTCCCACGGCGTTCCCGGCCTCGTCGAGGAGGACCACCTGCTCGATCCGGTCCGTCTGCACAGTGGCGGCTGGCGAAGTCATACCCGCAAGTCAAGCACGCCGCAACACATCAGCCGGCTTATCGTTTGGGTTCTCCCCTTTGTTAGCCTTCCCACGTGGATACGCGCGACCCCGTGGTTCTGTCCCGGTTGAGGCAGGAGCACGTCGATGCCGTCCTGGACAGGTTCTTCTCGTTGGCGAGGTCCCGGGCGGTGCGTCTCGGACCCCGCTACCTGACCCTCTGGCAGACGCTGGAGGCCAACACCCGCGGCGGCAAGCGCTTCCGCCCGCTGATGGTGATCTCGGCGTACGAGGCCCACGGCGGCCAGGATCCGGAGGCCGCCGCCCATCTCGGCGCGGCGTTCGAGCTGCTGCACACCGCGCTGATCGTGCACGACGACGTGATCGACCGCGACTTCGTGCGCCGCGGCGGCCCGAACGTCTCGGGCAGCTACCGCGACGAGGCGACGACCGCAGGCCTCTCCATCCCGATCGCCGAGCACCGCGGCACCTCGGTGGCCGTGATCGCCGGAGACCTCGCCCTCACCGGCGCCCACCGCCTCGTCGAGGGCGTCGGCGCTTCGGACGGCGTGCGCGCCCGCCTGCTCACCCTGCTCGACGAAGCCGTCTTCGCCTCGGCCGCGGGTGAGCTGGCCGATGTGGACTTCTCCCTCATGCCGGGCATGCCCTCGGTCGACGAGGTGCTCGAGATGGAGCGCCTCAAGACGGCCGTCTACTCCTTCGAGGCGCCGCTCCAGGCCGGAGCCATCCTCGCCGGAGCCTCGGACGCCGCGGTGGACGCGCTCGGCGAGTTCGGCCGCTGGATCGGCATCGCCTACCAGATCGTCGACGACCTGCTCGGCGTCTTCGGCTCGGAGGGTCAGACCGGCAAGACCACGCTGGGCGACCTCCGCGAGGGCAAGCGCACCGTCCTCATCGCCCACGCGGCCGGCACGGACTGCTGGCCCGACATCGAGGCGCTGATCGGCGACGAGCACCTCGCGCCGGAGACCGCGGAGAAGGTGCGCGGCATCCTCGAGGAGTGCGGCGCCCGCAGCTACGCCGAGGGGCTCGCGAACCAGTTCGCCGACCGCGCCTGGGCGGCCCTGGAGACCCCCGCGGTGTCGGAGGCGTTCCGCAACGAGGTCCGTCCGCTGGTGGCCAGCGTGGTCGGACGCACCCGATGAGCGCTGCCCGCCACGCGCGGATGCGCGCGACGATGCGCTCCGCCCGGCCGAGCCCCCGTACGGTGGCACGATGAGCCGCCAGAGCGAACTGTACGACCGCGTCGCGCACGAGTCGTCCGCGCAGGTGATCCGCCGCTACTCCACCTCCTTCGGGCTGGCCACGCGCCTGCTCGCCCCGGGCGTCCGCGTGCGGGTGGAGGACGTCTACGCCCTCGTGCGCGTCGCCGACGAGATCGTCGACGGCGTCGCCGAGGAGGCCCGTCTCGACCGGGCCGCGGTCGAGGAGTCCCTCGACGCCTTCGAGGCCGAGACCGAGCGCGCCCTCGCCTCCGGCTACAGCTCCAACCTCGTGATCCACGCCTTCGCGCGGACCGCTCGGGCGACAGGATTCGGCACCGAGCTCACCCGTCCGTTCTTCGCCTCGATGCGCGCCGACCTCCGCGAGACCGAGCACACCCCCGAGTCCTTCGAGGCCTACGTCTACGGCTCCGCCGAGGTCGTGGGGCTGATGTGCCTGCACGTGTTCCTCGCGGCGCCGGACGCGGGGCTCGTCTCCGAGGCCGCCCGCGAGCGGCTCGTGGCCGGAGCGCGCCGCCTGGGCGCCGCGTTCCAGAAGGTCAACTTCCTCCGCGATCTCGCCGCCGACGTCGACGGCCTCGGCCGCAGCTACTTCCCCGGAATCGACCCGCGCGCGTTCTCCGAGCGCGACAAGGCCTCGCTGCTCGCCGACCTCGACGACGACCTCGCCGAGGCCGCCGCCATCGTGCCCGAGCTCCCGCGCTCCAGCCGGCGCGCGGTCCTGCTCGCCCACTCCCTCTTCGCCGCCCTGGCCGACCGGATCCGCGCGACGCCCGCTGAGGAGCTCCTCCGCGCCCGCGTCAGCGTGCCCACGGCCACCAAGGCGGCGCTCGCCGCGAGGGCGGCCGTCTCGACCCTCGGCCCGCGCCTGGGCCCCGGCCCCGTCCGCGCGACCCGCTCGAGGACCGGCCCGCACCGCGCCGTCGTCATCGGCGGCGGGATCGGCGGGCTCGCCTCCGCCGCGCTGCTCGCGCGCGACGGCTACGACGTGACCCTCCTGGAGGCGCGCGAGGCCGTCGGCGGCCGCGCCGGCTCATGGGAGCACGAGGGCTTCCGCTTCGACACCGGTCCCTCCTGGTACCTGATGCCCGAGGTGTTCGACCACTTCTTCCGCCTGATGGGCACCAGCGCCGAGGAGCGCCTCGACCTCGTCACGCTCGACCCCGGCTACCGCGTCTACAGCGAGGGCGTCGACGAGCCGATCGACGTGCTCGCCGACCTCGAGTCCAACCTCGCGCTCTTCGAGAGCATCGAGCCCGGAGCGGGCGAGCGGATGCGCGCGTACCTCGACTCCGCGCGCGACACCTACGAGATGGCCAAGCGCCGCTTCCTCTACACGAGCTTCTCCTCCTTCCTCCCGCTGCTGCGCCGCGACGTGCTCAGCCGGACCGGGAGGCTCGGCCGCCTGCTGCTCACGCCGCTCGACACGTTCGCGGCGACGGCGGTCACCGACAACCGGCTGCGCCAGATCCTCGGCTACCCGGCCGTCTTCCTCGGCTCCTCGCCGTTCGCCGCGCCGAGCATGTACCACCTGATGAGCCACCTCGACCTCGCCGACGGCGTGCTCTACCCGATGGGCGGATTCACGAAGCTGATCGAGGCGGTCGCCGACGTCGCCGAGGAGGCGGGCGTCACCGTCCGCACCTCCTCGCCCGCGACGCGGATCCTCACCGCGCGCTCGCCCCGCGGCGGGCGCCGAGGCGCCGAGGTCGTCGGTGTCGAGTTCACGGGCCCCGACGGCACGGAGCGGATCCCCGCCGACCTGGTCGTCAACGCCTCCGACCTCTTCACCACCGAGCAGTCGCTCCTCCCCGAGGAGCTGCGGACCTACCCGCCGTCCTATTGGGAGAAGCGCGAGCCCGGCCCGAGCGCCGTCCTCGTCCTCCTGGGCGTGCGCGGGGAGCTGCCCGAGCTCGAGCACCACACCCTGCTCTTCACGAAGGACTGGCGCGACAACTTCGACAAGATCTTCGGCGAGCACCCGACCGTCCCCGACCCCGCGTCGATCTACGTCTGCCGCCCGAGCGCGACCGACGCGAGCACGGCTCCGGAAGGGCACGAGAACCTGTTCGTGCTCGTGCCGATCCCGGCCGACACCTCGATCGGTCACGGCGGAGTCGACGGCGCGGGCGACGCGCGCGTCGAGGCCATCGCCGACCAGGCCGTCGCGCAGATCGCGACCTGGACCGGCGCGACCGATCTGGCCGAGCGCATCGTCGTCCGCCGCACCATCGGCCCGGCCGACTTCGAGAGCGATCTCGGCGCCTGGCGCGGCTCGATGCTCGGGCCGGCCCACGTCCTCTCGCAGAGCGCCTTCTTCCGCGCCGGGAACGTCAGCAGGCACGTCGACGGGCTGCTCTTCGCCGGCAGCTCCACGATCCCCGGCATCGGCCTGCCGATGTGCATCATCAGCGCCGAGGTCATGCTCAAGCGCGTGCGCGGCGACGTGTCGACCGAGCCGCTGCCCGTGCGGGAGACGCCGTCGGCTCCGGTCGCGCCCGTCGCCGTGGGGGAGTAGGCGTGGGGATCCTCTACCTGCTCGCGCTCCTCGTCTCGATCACCGGGATGATCGTGCTCGACCGCCGCTTCCGGCTGTTCTTCTGGGCGGACGCCCGCCGCGCGGCGATCGTGCTGCCCGTGGGAGTCGCGTTCTTCCTGGTCTGGGACCTCGTGGGGATCGGCCTGGGCGTGTTCTTCCGCGGCGAGACCTCCTACATGACCGGTCTGCAGCTCGCTCCGGAGCTCCCGGTCGAGGAGGTCCTCTTCCTCACCCTGCTCTGCTACCTGACGATGGACGTGCACGGCTTCCTCTCGCAGCGGGTCGCCCGGCGGGCGGAGGCGCGCGCGTGACCTACCTCCTCCTCAACGCCGTGTTCCTCGCGGTGGTGCTGGTCCTGCTGCTGCTCGCGCTGCGCCGTCGCGTCCTGCGCCTGCCCGCCGTCCTCGGCACGCTCGCCGTGCTGCTGGTGACGACCGCCGTGTTCGACAACATCATGATCGGGGTGGGCCTGCTGGTCGCCTACGACGACGACCTGATCTCGGGGATCCGGATCGGCGTCGCTCCGATCGAGGACTTCGCCTACGCGATCGCCGCGGCCCTCGCCCTCCCGGCGCTCTGGGTCCTCCTGCCCTCGCGACGTCGGAGCGAGCCGTGAACCGGCTGCGCGCGCTGTTCGTCTCGAGCCGCCCGCTGAGCTGGGTCAACACCGCCTACCCGTTCGCGGCGGCGTACCTGCTGACCACCCGCGAGATCGACCTCGCCTTCGTGCTCGGCACGATCTACTTCCTCATCCCCTACAACCTCGCGATGTACGGGATCAACGACGTCTTCGACTACGAGTCCGACCTGCGGAACCCCCGCAAGGGCGGCGTCGAGGGAGCCGTGCTCGACCGGAGCGAGCACCGCGCGACGCTGATCGCGGCGGTGGCCACGAACGTGCCGTTCCTGGTGGCGCTGGTGCTGCTCGGGTCCCCGGTCTCCTGGCTGGTCCTCGCGATCAGCGTCTTCGCCGTGATCGCCTACAGCGCGCCGGGGCTCCGCTTCAAGGAGCGGCCCTTCGTCGACTCGCTGACCTCGGCCACCCACTTCGTCAGCCCCGCCGTCTACGGGATCGCCCTCGCGGGCACCGTGGTCACCGGACCGCTGGTGGCGCTGCTCGTGGCGTTCTTCCTCTGGGGGATCGCGAGCCACGCCTTCGGAGCGGTGCAGGACATCCTGGCCGACCGGGCGGGCGGCATCGGCTCGATCGCGACCGTGATCGGGGCGAAGGCGACCACGCGCTTCGCCATCGGCGCCTACGTCGCGAGCGGACTGCTCCTGCTCCTGCTGCCCTGGCCGGGGACCCTCGCGGCGATCCTCGCGGTGCCGTACGCGGTGAGCATCTGGCCGTACCGGTCCCTCGAGGACGCCGAGGCGGAGCAGGCGAACGCGGGCTGGAAGCGCTTCCTCGCGCTGAACTTCCTGACCGGCTTCCTCGTCACGCTCCTGCTGATCGTGTTCTGGATCGCCACGGTCTGACCGCGTCCGGCGGCGCGCGCGGAGAGACGTCGGCCGCGTCTCCGTGCGCCGGGCCTCGTCAGTCCCGGCGGGCGGGCGGAGCGAGCTGCGGCTCCGGCACGACGGGGGCGGTCGCCGGCGGGCGGCGCACCGGCAGGAGCAGCACCAGTCCGACGGCGAGGACGAGGACGAGCCCGAGGATGCCCCAGTACTGCACGTTCGCCTCGCCGCTGCCCGAGACCGCCGCGGCGATCGAGACGGCGGCCGCGAAGGCGGCGGGAGCGAGGAACGAGGCCGCGCGCCCGGTGGTCGCGTAGAGGCCGAAGATCTCGCCCTCGCGTCCCTCCGGGATGAGGCGGGCGAGGTAGCTGCGGCTCGCCGACTGCGCCGGGCCGACGAACAGGCACAGCAGCAGGCCGAAGATCCAGAACACCGTGCTCCCCCCGTCGTGCAGGACGAAGACGGCCGTGCCGCAGACGACCAGGCCGATGAGCGACGCGACGATCACGGCCTTGGGGCCGATGCGGTCGTCGAGCGCGCCGACCGAGATGGTCGCCACTCCGGCCACGACGTTCGCGGCGATCGCGAACAGGATCACCTCGCCGGCGTCGAAGCCGAAGGTGCCCTGCGCCAGCACGCCGCCGAAGGTGAAGACCCCGGTGAGCCCGTCGCGGAACACCGCGCTGGCGATGAGGAAGGCCACCGTGCTCCTGCTCTCGCGCCAGAGGGCGGCGACCTGCGCGAAGAGCGCGCGGTAGGAGGCGATCACGCCGACGCGCTCCGCCCGGCTCGCCCGCGCCGGCGTCTCCGGCACCGCGACCAGCACCGGGAGGGCGAAGACCGCGAACCACACGCCGGCGACCAGGATCGAGACGCGCACGTCGAGGCCGTCGTCCCCCGTCACCCCGAAGAGCCCGACCTCGGGCGAGATGAAGCCGACGTACACGATGAGCAGCAGGACGATGCCGCCGACGTACCCCATGCCCCAGCCGAAGCCGGAGACGCGGCCGATGGTCGCCCGGGTCGAGACCTGGAGGAGCATCGCGTTGTAGTTGACGCTCGCGAACTCGAAGAAGACCGTGCCGACCGCGAGCAGTCCGAGTCCCAGCCAGAGGAGAGCCGGGTCGGGGCGCACGAGGAACATCAGCAGGATGCAGAGGACGACGACGGAGGAGTGGACCCCCAGCCAGAACCGGCGGCGCCCGCCGAGGTCGGCCCGGCGGCCGGTGATCGGCGCGATGACGGCGACGACCACGCCGGCGGCGGCGAGCGACCAGCCGAGCGCGGCCGAGACTCCGCTCGATGTGCCGAAGAGCCCGTCGGTGGTCAGGTAGACGGTGAAGACGAAGGTGGTCACCACCGCGTTGAAGGCCGAGCCGCCCCAGTCCCACAGGCCCCAGGCGAGGACGGGCCAGCGGCCGGTGCGCGTCGTCATGGGCCCACCGTAGGGGGAGGAGGTGAACGGCCGGAAGCCGCGGGACCCGCGAGTCTGAGAGTTGAGCCGATGCGACTCAACTTCTCGCCTCCGGACTTGACGCGAGACGACGGATGCGTAAACTTGAGCGTGCGGGGCTCAACTCCCGCAGAGGATTCCGCACCACCCGTCAACTGACCGGCTGCCGCCCGCGCGACGCCGATCGCGAAGGAGAACAACGCATATGTCCCGTGCCGTAGGCATCGACCTGGGAACCACCAACTCTGTCGTGGCCGTCCTCGAGGGAGGCGAGCCCACCGTCATCGCCAACGCCGAGGGCTTCCGCACCACGCCGTCCGTCGTGGCGTTCACCAAGGACGGGGAGGTGCTCGTCGGCGAGACCGCGAAGCGCCAGGCCGTCACCAACGTCGACCGCACCATCGCGTCGGTCAAGCGCCACATGGGCACCGACTGGACCTTCGGCGTGGAGGACAAGAAGTACACCCCGCAGGAGATCTCGGCCCGCATCCTGGGCAAGCTCAAGCGCGACGCGGAGCAGTACCTCGGCGACAAGGTGACCGACGCGGTCATCACCGTCCCGGCCTACTTCAACGACGCCGAGCGCCAGGCGACCAAGGACGCCGGCGAGATCGCCGGCCTCAACGTCCTGCGCATCATCAACGAGCCCACCGCGGCCGCTCTCGCCTACGGCCTCGACAAGGGCAAGGAGGACGAGCTCATCCTCGTCTTCGACCTCGGCGGCGGAACGTTCGACGTCTCCCTCCTCGAGGTGGGCAAGGACGACGACTTCTCGACCATCCAGGTCCGCGCGACCTCGGGCGACAACCGCCTCGGCGGCGACGACTGGGACCAGCGCGTCGTCGACCACCTGGTCAAGCGCTTCAAGGACTCGACCGGCGTCGACGTCTCGAAGGACAAGATCGCGCGCCAGCGCCTCAAGGAGGCCGCGGAGCAGGCGAAGAAGGAGCTGTCCTCGAGCACCTCGACCAGCATCCAGCTGCCCTACCTCTCGCTCACCGAGAACGGCCCGGCGAACCTCGACGAGACGCTCACCCGCGCCAAGTTCGAGGAGCTCACCAGCGACCTGATCGAGCGCACCCGCAAGCCCTTCACCGACGTCATCGCCGAGGCGGGCGTCAAGGTCGAGGACATCGCGCACGTGGTCCTCGTCGGCGGCTCGACCCGCATGCCGGCCGTGGCCGAGCTCGTCAAGAAGCTCACCGGCGGCAAGGAGCCCAACAAGGGCGTCAACCCGGACGAGGTCGTCGCCGTCGGCGCCGCGCTGCAGGCCGGTGTCCTCAAGGGCGAGCGCAAGGACGTCCTCCTGATCGACGTGACCCCGCTCTCGCTGGGCATCGAGACCAAGGGCGGGATCATGACCAAGCTCATCGAGCGCAACACCGCGATCCCGACCAAGAGGTCCGAGACCTTCACCACGGCCGACGACAACCAGCCGTCCGTCGCGATCCAGGTCTTCCAGGGCGAGCGCGAGTTCACGCGCGACAACAAGAACCTGGGCACGTTCGAGCTGACCGGCATCGCGCCGGCCCCGCGCGGCATCCCGCAGGTCGAGGTCACCTTCGACATCGACGCCAACGGCATCGTCCACGTGTCCGCGAAGGACAAGGGCACCGGCAAGGAGCAGTCGATGACGATCACGGGCGGCTCGTCGCTTCCCAAGGACGACATCGACCGCATGGTCCGCGAGGCCGAGGAGCACGCCGCCGAGGACAAGGCCCGCCGCGAGGCCGCCGAGATCCGCAACAACGCCGAGACCCTGGCGTACTCGATCGACAAGCTGATCAAGGACAACGAGGACAAGCTGCCCGAGGACGTCAAGTCCGAGGTGCAGGGCGACGTCGACGCGCTGAAGACCGCGCTCGCCGGCGACGACGACGCGGCCGTCAAGACCGCGTTCGACGCCCTCAACGCCTCGCAGACCAAGATCGGCCAGGCGATCTACTCCCAGGACCAGGCCGCGCAGAGCGCCCCCGCGGACGCTCCGGCCGACGGTGACAAGAAGGACGACGAGGACATCGTCGACGCCGAGGTCATCGACGAGGACGAGCCGAAGGACACGAAGTAGCCATGGCAGCCGAGAACGAGCCCCAGGACCTCCCCGAGGAGCAGCCGGTCACCGGCGGCGAGGCGGGAGCCGAGGCGGCGAAGGACGCCCAGGACCAGGAGGGCCTCATCGAGGCCGAGGGGCCCGACGTCGAGACCAGCCTCTCGGACGCCGACCTCTCGTTCCTCTCGGGCCAGTCCAGCGCCGAGACGCTCGCGGCCGAGCACCTCGCCGACCTCCAGCGGGTGACCGCGGAGTACGCGAACTACCGCAAGCGCACCGAGGCGAACCGCCAGGTCGACAAGGAGCGGGCGATCGGCGACGCGGTGAAGGTCATCCTCCCCGTGCTCGACGACCTCGACCGCGCCGAGAAGCACGGCGACCTCGCCGAGGGCGGGCCCTTCACGGCCATCGCGCAGAAGCTGCGCGGCGGAGTGGAGAAGCTCGGCCTGGTGAAGACCGGCGCCGTGGGCGACCTGTTCGACCCGAACATCCACGAGGCGATCTTCCAGCAGCCCACCCCCGGCGCCGAGACCTCCACGGTCGCGGACGTCGTCGAGGCGGGCTACTACCTCGGAGGCTCGCTGCTGCGGGCCGCCAAGGTGGTCGTGGCAGTCCCCGCCGACTGACCCCGCCACCGGCACCACCACCGCGGAGGACCCCGCCCCGCTCGGCAGCACGCTGCCGGACCGGGGCGGGGTCCCTCGCCGCATTCGACACAGGAAGAGGCACATGGCCAGCCAGGATTGGTTCGACAAGGACTTCTACAAGGTCCTCGGCGTGTCCAAGGACGTCTCCGCCGCGGACCTGAAGAAGACCTACCGCAAGCTCGCCCGCCAGTTCCACCCCGACTCCAACCCGGGGGACGCGAAGGCCGAGGCGCGCTTCAAGGAGATCAGCGAGGCGTACACCGTGCTCTCGGACGCCGAGCAGCGCAAGGAGTACGACCAGATCCGCGCCATGGGCGGCGGAGCGCGCTTCACCGCGGGCGGCCAGCCAGGAGGGTTCGACGACGTCTTCGGCGGCATGTTCGGCCAGGGCGGGCGCACCTCCTACAGCACCCAGCAGGGCCCGCCGCCCGGCTTCGAGGACATCCTCGGCGGCATGTTCGGCGGCGGAGGCAACCGCTTCGGCCAGCCCAGCGGCGGCTACCGCGGCTTCGGCGGCCCGCAGAAGGGTGCCGACGTCACCGCCAGCACCACCATCGACTTCCGCACCGCGACCCGGGGCGACACCGTCCAGCTGCAGACCGGCGACGGGCGCACACTCTCGGTGCGCATCCCGGCCGGCGTCGCCGACGACCAGAAGATCCGCGTCCGCGGCAAGGGCCGCCCCAGTCCGGACGGCGGCGAGCCCGGCGATCTGGTGCTCACCGTCTCGGTCCGCAAGCACCCCGTGTTCGAGCGCGACGGGCTGAACCTGCGGGTGGCGGTCCCCGTCACCTTCGTCGAGGCCGTCTTCGGCGCGACGATCGAGGTGCCGACCCTCGGCGGCGAGCCTGTCAAGCTGCGGGTCGCCGCCGGAACCCCGAGCGGCCGTGTCCTGCGCGTCAAGGGCCGCGGCGTCACGACCCCCAAGGGCACGGGCGATCTGCTCGCCGTCCTGCAGGTCGCCGTCCCGAGCCACCTGTCCGGTGCCGCCCGGGAGGCCCTCGAGGCCTACGCCGCCGCCGAGCCGGACGAGGACCCGCGCGAGGACATCCTGGAGAAGGCCCGCTACTAGCACCGGTTCGGCGCGACCGGTCGGAGGAGGAGACATGGACGAGAACACGCCCGTCTTCGCGATCGCCGTCGCCGCCGAGCTGGCGGGGATGCACCCGCAGACCCTGCGGCAGTACGACCGGCTCGGGCTCGTGAGCCCGACCCGGACCGCGGGCAAGTCGCGTCGCTACTCGATGCGCGACGTGGTGCAGTTGCGCGAGGTCGCCCGGCTGTCCTCCGAGGGCGTCTCGCTCGAGGGCATCGCGCGCATCCTGCAGCTCGAGAACCAGGTGCAGTCGCTCTCGCAGCGGGTGCGCGAGCTGGAGTCGGCCCTCGCCGACGAGCTCCTGAACCGGCCGGGCCGCCGTGTGTTCGCCGCCGGCCTCGAGGGCGACGTGGTCACTCTGCGCCACGGGACGCGCGCGCAGCGCCGGACCGAACTGGTCGTCTGGCGCCCCGCGCCACGATCAGGCGCCAGCGACGACGCCACGCCCTGAACGAGGGGTAGCCTGACCAGGCGCCGCCCCATCACCGCGGCGCCCGCTCCTCCGCTCGGGGCGGAGAGCAGGAGGACCGCCGTGGACGACGACAGCAGCACCCCGCGCGACGAGCGCGACGCCCCCCTGGAGCAGACGCCTCCGGAGGCCGCACAGGAGCAGGCCGCGCAGGAGCAGGCGCCGGTCGGCTCGCGCCAGGAGCAGGCCGAGGGCGCCGCCCGCGCGTCCCGCAGGACGCCCGTCGTCCCCGACAACGGGTTCACCCGCGAGTCCTACGCGATCCACGCCACCCGCAGCGAGCTCCCCCTCTTCTCGGATGCGCTGAACACCGGTCGCGACGACTCCGGCTGGCTGTCGTCCCTCTCGAGCACCCTCGCCGGCCCCTCCGGGCCGGTCGGCTCCCCGCGCTCGGCCGCCGAGACGGCGCAGGCCGCGCTCGACCGCCGCACCCGTCGCCGGAGCGACGAGTCCGACTCCTGAGCCGCGGCCCCGGCTAGTCGCGCAGGCGCGTCGCGGCCATCCGGGCGTCGACCAGGCGGCCGCCGCTGAGGCGGGCGAGGATCACGGAGCCGAACGGAAGAGCGCGCACGAGGGGCAGCCCTTCGACCCGCTCCTCGTCGGTGTAGCCGAGGAGGACGTACATCCCGACCACGGCGATCGCGGCGATCGTCGCGACCCGAGCCGGGATCTGGTCCATCGTGCCGCCTCCGCCGTCGATGGGCTCGGCGAGCGTGACGCACAGGAGGAAGATCGACGCGTAGACCGCCAAGTGCACGTGGGAGCGGCTCCACGGGCGCGCGAGCGCGGCGATCGGCAGGATCCAGAGGGCGTACCAGGGGTGGATGGCGGTCGACGCGGTCACGAACGCGAGCAGCGCGCCGGAGAGGCGGGCGAGCGGATCGATCGAGCGCCGCGACAGCATGAGGCGCGCGGCGATCAGGCCGGCGAGCCCGAGCGCGAGGATCTTGACCACCGCGATCGCCGCGGCGGGGTCGTGACCGGTGAACTCGACGGCGCGGGAGACCGAGACCGTGACGAACGACATCGGCGCGTACCAGTGCAGGATCGAGCCGGGCACGACCATCGCCGCGACCCAGCCGACTCCGACCCCGGCGAGCAGCCCGACGGCGACCACGAGGCCGAGCGCTCCGGCGCCGGTCCAGAGCCAGCCGCGGGCGCGCTCGCGCCACGTCGCGTCGTGGCGCAGCCACAGCAGCGCGAGCACGGGGAGCGCGATCACGGCGATCGGCTTGATCGCGATCGCTCCGGCCATCAGCACGACGGCGGCGATGCGGCGGTCGGTCTGGGCGTAGTAGAGCGACGCGAGGATGAGCGCCAGCATCACGGAGTCGTTGTGGCCGGCGACGACGAAGAGCACGAGGGTCAGCGGGTTGGCGACGATCGTCCAGGCGGTGAGCGGGACAGAGAGGCCGCGCAGGCGCGCCAGGCGGAGCGCGTAGACGGCCATCACGGCCACTCCGGCGACCGACACGGCGCGGAGAATCGCGATGGAGAGCTCGGGAGCGCCGTAGCCCGCGAACTGCACGGCGGTGCGCTCGATCAGGAGGTAGAGGGGCCCGTAGGGCGTGGGCGTGTCGGCCCAGAGCGGGTCGACGCCGAGGTCGAACCAGCCGGGGAGCGTCGCGACGCCGTGCGTGTAGGGGTCGATGCCCTGGGTCATCAGGCGCCCCTGCGCCACGTAGGAGAACATGTCGTGGCTGAACAGCGGCACCGTCACCAGCAGCGGAGCGGTCCAGGCGAGGGCCGCCACCACGACGGTGCGGACGGAGCCGGGGCCCGCCGCGAGGGCGACCGTGCGCAGGCGGAGCCACGCGATCAGCAGCAGCATCCCGCCGCCGACGACGAGGGCGCCGCTGGACTCGGTGAGCCAGCCCGTGGCGCGGATCGAGGCGATGAGGGGCCAGTCGCGGATGGGCGAGTCGGCGGGCAGGTAGCCCACGCCGAGCGAGCCGAGGAGGATCGCGATCGAGCCCAGCAGGCCTGTCGCCAGCGGAGCGGCATCCATGAAGCGGAGCCGCGGGCGGCGCTGCCGTCCCGTCGCCCGGGCCGTGTCCGGCCGCTCGATCGTCCCCCGTGAAGCCATCGGAGCCACGCTAAAGGATGGGACTCCGAAGTGCATGGACGGGCGGTGAACGGTTGATCAGTCGGCGCTCAGGTTGTACAAGCACCCGCACGCGCATCGATCAGGGCAGGCGCGGCACCGGAGCCGGCTCTGCGAAGCGCAGCTGGTTGCCGAACGGATCGATCACATCGAGCGCGAAGCCGAACGGCGTGCGGGTGATCCGCGGGTTGAGGTAGGGGTACGCCTTCGCGTCGAGCTCGGCGTGCAGCTCGCGGACTCCGCGGAGGGCGACGTGCACCGCGGCGCCGGGACTGCCGTCGCGGTGGTGCTCGCTGAGGTGCAGGCGCAGCCCCGAGCGCGACACCTGCAGGTAGAGAGGGGCGTCGAGCGCGGCGCGGTGCTCCCAGTCCACCTCGAAGCCGAGGTAGTCGACGTAGAACTCGCCCGCCTTGGCGACCGAGAAGATCCGCAGGATCGGCACGGCCGCCTCCAGCCGCACCGGCTCGAGGCGGTCCGGCTCCTCCGCGCTCGACCGGTCCCGTGCACGCCGTCTCGTCTCCACGCCACGAGGCTAGCCGCCCCGCGGTCGGCCCGGCGCCGGAGGGTCAGTCGACGAGATCGAGACCTCGCAGCAGCCGGAGGGTCTCGACCCCGGCGGGCGGGCAGCGGCCCGCATCGGAGCCGTCGACCCAGTGCAGCGAGTCGATCTCGCCGCTCGGGCGCGCCTCCCGGTCGAGCTCGGCGGCGAAGACGCTCATGTGCACCTCGCGCCCCTCCGGCTCGCCGTGCGCCTGGGTGCGGACGGTGAACAGGGGCTCGAGGCCGACCGCGACCGCGCCGAGCTCCTCGCGTGCCTCGCGGGCCGCCGCCTCGATCCCGCTCTCGCCCTCGTCGACCTTGCCGCCGGGGAGGTAGAGGACCTCCCGGCCCCGCGCCGTGACCATCAGGACGCGCCGGTCGCGGAGGACGGCGACGGCGGACACGACGATCGGCGGGAGGGTGCTCATCCGCTCATCATGCCCGCCGCGGGCCGACCGGTGCGGCGCCCCCGCGGCTACCATGGGGGCACACCAGAAGGACGCGCGCAGCCGGCGCGCGCCGGGGCCCCGTGCGCCCGAACAGCTGAGGAGCAACCCGTGGCAGAACCCACCACCCTCGACAAAGTCATCACCCTCGCGCAGCACAGGGGATTCGTCTTCCCCTCGGGTGAGATCTACGGGGGCACCCGCTCCGCGTGGGACTACGGGCCGCTCGGCGTGGAGTTCAAGGAGAACATCAAGCGCCAGTGGTGGAAGACCTTCGTGCAGGGCCGGGGCGACGTCGTCGGCCTGGACTCCGCGGTCATCCTGCCCACGGCGATCTGGCACGCCTCGGGACACGTCGGCGTCTTCTCGGACCCGCTGACCGAGTCGCTGATCACCCACAAGCGCTACCGCGCCGACCACCTCTTCGAGAAGTACGAGGAGGTCAACGGCCACCCGCCCGTGAACGGCCTCGCCGACATCCCGGACCCGGAGCACCCCGACAAGGTCGGCCAGTGGACCGAGATCAAGCAGTTCTCGGGCCTGATGAAGACCTACCTCGGCGTCGTCGACGACGAGTCGGGGCTGCACTACCTGCGTCCCGAGACCGCCCAGGGCATCTTCACCAACTTCGCGAACGTGCTGCAGAGCGCCCGCCGCAAGCCGCCCTTCGGCATCGGCCAGATCGGCAAGGCGTTCCGCAACGAGATCACCCCCGGCAACTTCATCTTCCGCACCCGCGAGTTCGAGCAGATGGAGCTCGAGTTCTTCGTCGAGCCCGGCACGGACGAGGAGTGGCAGGAGACCTGGATGCAGCTCGCCTGGGACTGGTTCGTCGGGCTCGGGATGAACCCCGAGAACATCCGGCAGTACGAGCACCCGAAGGACAAGCTCTCCCACTACTCCAAGCGCACCGTCGACATCGAGTACCGCTTCAGCTTCGCCTCGGGCGAGTGGGGCGAGCTGATGGGAGTCGCGAACCGCACCGACTACGACCTCAAGACGCACATCGAGCACTCGGGCAAGGACCTCTCGTTCTTCGACCAGAACAAGAACGAGCGCTACGTGCCGTTCGTGATCGAGCCGTCGTTCGGCCTCACCCGCGCACTCATGGCGTTCCTCGTCGACGCCTACGAGGAGCAGGAGCTGCCGCCGAACGCCAAGGGCAAGGTCGAGACGCGCACCGTGCTGCACCTCGACCCGCGCCTGGCGCCCGTCAAGGTGGCCGTGCTGCCGCTCTCGCGCAACGAGGCCCTCTCTCCGCTCGCGCGCCGCGTCGCCGACCAGCTGCGCCAGCTCTGGAACGTCGACTTCGACGACTCCGGAGCGATCGGCCGCCGCTACCGCCGCCAGGACGAGATCGGCACCCCGTACTGCGTGACCGTCGACTTCGACTCCCTCGAGGACGACGCCGTGACCGTCCGCGACCGCGACACGATGAAGCAGGAGCGCATCCCGCTCGAGCAGCTCGAGTCGTACCTCTTCACCGGGCTCCGCGGGGCCTGACGCTCCTCCCGGGACGCCGCCGACCCGACAGGCCGGCGGCGTCCCGGCGAGCGCGGACGAGCGGGCGCTGCGGTCAGCGCTCGCGGGAGAGCAGGGCGAAGACGAGGGTCGAGGTCCACTCGCCCTTGCAGAACTCGTCCTCCCGGTGGTGCGCCTCGAGGCGCATCCCGAGGCGCTCGCAGAGGCGGGCGGAGGCGGTGTTCCGGGCGTCGAGCCGCGCGATCACGCGGTGCGCGCCGAGGGTGTCGAACGCGAGGTCGAGCAGCGCCCGGGCGGACTCGGTCGCGTAGCCGCGCCCCTGCGCCTCCGGGTGCAGCACCCAGCCGATCTCGACCGCCTCCTGCTCGACGGACGACGCGATGAGCGTGAGGTCGCCGATCATCCGCCCGGCGAGGACGCCCTCGCGGGGGACGATCGCCAGCACGGCCACGTCGCCGTCGGCGGCGAGCCGTGTCGAGGGGAGGCGGCGCTGCAGGTGCGCCCGCGACTCCTCAGGGGTGCGCACCGGCCAGCGGAGGAACCTCACGGCGTCGGCGTCGCCCTGGTAGCGCGCGTGGTCCTCGGCGTCCTCCGGCCCGAGGGGGCGCAGGAGCAGGCGCTCGGTGAGCAGCGGCGCGGAGCGCAGCGGCTCCGCGTCGAAGGGGAGCCGGAGGCTCACGCGGTGGCGGCGTCCGCGTCGGGGCGCGCGACGGCGGGCTCGGCCGGGACCTCGATGCCGAAGAGCGCCTCGAGCCCGGTGAGGTACGCCTCCTGGGCTCCGGCGCGCGCGTAGTCGCGGGCGCGGACGCTCGGGGTGTGCAGCAGGACGCCGGCGAGGTGGCGGAGCGCCTGCTCGGTGCGGCCGTCCTCGTCGCCGCGGGACCGGGCCCGCTCGATCTCGGCGTCGAGCGCGTCGAACACGTGGGCGCGCAGGGCGACGACGGCCGGAGTGAGGCTCTTCTCGTCGGCGACGTCCGAGAACTTCCGGGCCGCCTTGTCGACGAGTGCGCGCGCCTGCTGCGACGCGTCGAGCACGTCGAGAGGCGCGTGCAGGCTGATCGTCTCGAGGTCGAGGAGCTCGACCCCGGCGACCGAGGTGACGTCGGAGGCGACGTTGCGCGGCAGGCCCAGGTCGATCACGAGCTGGCGCTCGCGGGAGAAGCCCTGGAGGCGCCCGGCGGCGAGCAGGGCGGCGTCGAGCACAGGCTCCTGGGTCGTGGTGCAGGTGATGACGATGTCGGCCGAGACCGCCTCGAGCGCGAGATCGGCGGCGGCGATGGGCCGGAGCGAGCGGCGGGCGGCGAAGCTCTCGGCGCGGCCGGAGGGGGAGTGCACCGCGATGTCCACCACTCCGCGTTCGCGCAGGGCCGCGACGGTCGCCCGCGCGTAGCTGCCGGTGCCGACGAGGAGGACGCGGGCCGCCCGCCAGTCGGTGACGCGGCTCGCGGCCAGGTCGAGCGCGAGGCGCACGATCGAGCGGCCGGCGCTGCCGAGGCCGGTGCGGTTCTTGATGCCGCGCGAGGTCTGCGAGGCGCGCTGGAACAGGCGCTCGAGCTCGGAGGAGGTGGTGCCGAGCCGGCGCGCCTCCTCGAGGGAGCGGCGGACCTGGCCCGCGATCTCACCCTCGCCGACCACGACGGACTCGAGCCCGCTGGAGACGGCGAAGAGGTGCTCGGCCACCCGGTCGCCCGAGACGACGTCGACGCTCCCGCGCAGCTCGTCCTGCTCGACGCCGGTCGCGGCGCTGACGGCGGCGGTGGCGGCCTCGACGGCGACGGCCTGCGCGGCGGTCAGCGGCTCCTCGATGTCGAGGTAGGCCTCGAAGCGGTTGCAGGTCGCGACGACGACTGCTCCGGAGACGAAGTCGATCCCCTCGGAGAGGGCCGCGGTCACGGCGGAGGAGTCGACGGAGAGCTTCTCGAGGAGATCGAAGCTGGCGTTCTTGTGCGACGCCGTCAGACACAGAAGCACCACGTCAGTCTACGCGCGCTCTGCGGGGCGGGGTCCCCGGACTGGGGAGGAATGCACGGATGCGCCTGGAATAATGCCGCGGTGACCTCCCCCACCGACGGCCTGCTCGATCCGCTGCACCCCCTCTCCGCCGGCCGCACGGCCGACTCGCTGCTCCTGCGCGCCTACCGCTCCGAGCGGGGCGAGAGGACGCCCGTCTGGTTCATGCGCCAGGCCGGCCGCAGCCTCCCGGAGTACCGGGCCCTGCGGACCGACACGAAGATGCTCGACGCGTGCCTCGACCCGGCGCTGGCGAGCGAGATCACCCTGCAGCCGGTGCGGCGCCACGGAGTGGACGCGGCCATCTTCTTCAGCGACATCGTGATCCCGCTGCGGCTCGCGGGCGTCGGCGTCGACATCGTGCCCGGGCGCGGTCCGGTGCTCGAGAAGCCGGTGCGCACGGCCGCCGACGTCGCCGAGCTCGCGTCGATCGACCCGTCCGTGCTCGACGAGACGCTCGAGCCCATCCGCGAGGGCGTGCGCCGCACCGTCGCGGGCCTCGGCGACACACCGCTCATCGGCTTCGCCGGCGCTCCCTTCACCCTGGCCGCCTATCTGGTGGAGGGCGGCCCGTCCAAGGACCACCTGCGCGCGCGGACGATGATGCACGCCGATCCCGCCGCCTGGGCGCAGCTGATGGAGTGGACCGCCGAGGTCACCGGCCGCTTCCTCCGTGCGCAGGTGCTCGCCGGGGCCAGCGCCGCGCAGCTCTTCGACTCCTGGGCCGGGGCGCTCTCGCTCTCGGACTACACGACCCACGTCGCTCCCGCCTCCGCGCGCGCCCTCGTCCACGTGCGCGACCTCGCGTTCGACCACGGGGAGACGCGCCGCAACGTCCCGATCGTGCACTTCGGCGTCGGCACCGGCGAGCTGCTCGGTGCGATGCACGGCATCGGCGCCGACGTGGTGGGCGTCGACTACCGGATCCCGCTCGACGAGGCCAACCACCGCCTCGGCGGGTTCGTGCCGGTGCAGGGCAACGTCGACCCGGCGCTGCTGACCGCGCCGTGGGAGGTCCTCGAGGCCCACGTCGACGACGTGCTCCGCCGCGGCCTGAGCGCGCCCGCGCACGTGCTCAACCTCGGCCACGGCGTGCCGCCCGAGACCGACCCCGACGTGCTCACGCGCCTCGTCGCGTTCGTGCACGCCTGGCGGCCGTGAGCGAGGAGCGCCCCCGCGACGCCGCGTCGTACGACGTCGCGGTCGTCGGCGGCGGAGTGGCGGGGCTCGCCGCCGCCGCGGAGTGCCTGCGCATCGGCCTGCGCGTCGTGGTGCTCGAGGCGGGGGAGCGGGTCGGCGGCTCCGTCTCCCCGCTCGCGCTGGCCGGAGCCGCGCTCGACGCGGGCGCCGAGAGCTTCGCCACCCGCGGCGGCCACGTCGAGCGGGCGCTCGCCGCGCTGACCCTCGACGGCGTCCCGCTCGCCGAGTCGATCGTCGAGCCGCGGACGCACGGCTCGTGGCTGCACCTCTCGGGCGGCCGCTCCGTGCCGTCGCCCCGGGCCGGCATCCTCGGCATCCCCGGCACGCCGCTCGCCCCCGACGTGGTGCGCGCGATCGGCCGCCGCGGCGCCTGGCGCGCCTGGCTCGACACCCTGATGCCGGTGCTGCGCATCGGCCGCGCCCACTCCCTCGCCGAGCTCGTGCGCACCCGGATGGGCGAGCGCGTGCTCGAGGACCTGGTCGCGCCGGTCGTGTCGGGCGTCTACTCGAGCCGGCCGGACGACATCGACGTCGACCTCGCCGCACCCGGACTGAACGGCGCGCTCACCCGCGCGGGCTCCCTCGCGCGGGCCGTGGCCGCCCTCCGCGCGAACCTCCCGGCCGGAGTCGCGGTCCGCGGGCTCGAGGGCGGGATGCACCGCCTGGTCGCCGCGCTGGTCCAGCGGATCGACTACCTCTCCGGCGAGATCCGCACCGGCGCCTCCGTGCAACGGCTCGACGGCTCCGACGGGGACTTCGTCCTGACCCTCGCCGACGGCTCGCTGAGCGCCCGAGCGGTGATCGTCTCGACGCCGGAGCGCGACGCCCGGGCGCTGCTCGCCGGCCTCGCGCCCGCCGTCGCGGAGCGCGCCGAGGAGGCGCCGCACGACTCCGTCGAGCTGGTGACCCTCGTCCTCGACGACGCCCGCCTGGATGCCGCCCCCCGCGGCTCCGGCGTGCTCGTGGCGCCCACCGCCACCGACGTCACGGCCAAGGCGATCACGCACGCGACGGCGAAGTGGGACTGGCTGGCCGCCTCCCTCCCGCCCGGGCGCCACGTGCTGCGCCTCTCCTACGGGCGCCCGGGCGAGCGCCCGCCGCTCGAGGGGCGCACCGACGCCGAGGCGGCGGCGATCGCCCTGCTCGACGCCTCGACGCTGCTGGGCCTCGCCCTCGATCCGGCGTCGCTCGTCGACTCCGCCCGGGTGCGCTGGGCCAACGTCCGGCCCGCCGCGGCGCTGGGCCGCCGCGCGCACCTGGAGGCGTTCCGCGAGGCGCTCGCTCCGATCGAGGGAGTCGCCGTGACCGGCACCTGGATCGCGGGCACGGGCCTCGCCTCGGTGCTCCCGCACGCCGCCGAGACGGCCGCCCTTATCCGGCGCCGACTGGTGCGTCAAGGAGTCGGGCTGCCGAGCGACGCCCGCGACGCCGACGGCTACTCTTAGGCCCAGGCATCCGTGCGAGCGCGCGGCGTGCCCCGGCACGAGTGGTCACCGACCGCGTGGACGATCGCGAGAGCGACCCAGGACGAGGAGTAGGCGTGAAGGGCAAGATTCTTTTCGTGGCAGGAGCCGCAGCCGGGTACGTGCTGGGAGCACGCGCCGGCCGCAAGCGGTACGAGCAGATCGCCTCGGCGGCCGACCGCTTCTGGCGGACCCAGCCGGTGCAGGACGTCGCGGGCGCCGTCGGCGGCGCCGCGAAGACCCAGCTGAGCAGCGTCTCGGACAAGGCGTACGAGGTCGTGCGCTCGGTGGTCGTCAAGGCCGTCTCGGGTGGCAGGAAGGCCCAGGGAGCGAGCGAGGCGGAGGCATCGGCCGCCGCCCGCAAGGCTGCCTCGAAGGTCGACGAGGCCGCGGCGTCGGCCGGCTCCGGCGGGTCGACGACGTCCACCTCCACCAGCAGGGCCTAGTGCTCATCCCTCCGGCCGTGCCAGGCGCGCGCCGGCCGGCACGTCCCACCCTCGAGGAGCTCCCGTGGTGAACGAACGCAATCCCAAGAACGCCCGATCACTGGGGGAGCTGGTCAGCGACCTGCCCGGCCTCGTGATCGAGCTCGTCAAGGCCGAGGTCGCCTCGCTGAAGAACGAGCTTGCGGGCAAGGCGAAGAGCGCGGGTCTGGCCGTCGGCCTGTTCGCGGTCGCGGCCTTCCTCCTCCTGACCGCGTGGGCGACGCTGGTCGCGTTCGCGATCATCGGCATCGCCTCCTGGCTGCCGGCCTGGCTGTCGGCGCTGATCGTCACCGTCTTCTTCCTCCTGGTGGCCGTGATCCTCGCCCTCGTCGGCGTGCGCACCATCAAGAAGGCCGTGCCGCCGGTGCCCCAGGACTCGATCGACAGCATCAAGAAGGACGTCCAGGCGTTCAAGGGAGTGGGCAGCTATGACAACTGAGCGATCCGTCAGCAGCGCCACGCCCCGCTTCGTCGACCCGGCGCAGCTCGAGCCCGGCCAGCTGAGGGCCGACATCGAGCGCGCCCGCTCCGAGCTCGCCGCGACCCTCGACGCCATCGAGTACAAGGTCAACGTGCCGCGCAAGGTGCGCACGGCCCAGCGGACGATCGAGCGCAAGCTCCAGGTCGTGCGCCGCCGGAACCCCTCCGCGCTGATCGCCGGAGCGGTCGGCGCCGCCGCCGCCGTGGGCCTCGTCGTCTGGGGCGTCGCGCAGCAGATCATCGAGGACTGAGCGCCGGAGGGCCCGGGGCGCTAGCGTCCCGCGCCCTCCGGCGCCAGAGCCCCCGCCGCTTTTGTGCATCGGCACGAGCGGAGGGATGATGGATCAATGACCGATCAGACCGCCGGCACGGCGGGTCCCGTTCAGTCCGCCCCCGACACGAGCGCCGCCGCTCCGGCGCCGCAGCCCCCCGCCGATCAGGATCACTCCGATCAGGCCCTGGGATACACGCTCTGGGCGGTTCTCCGCAGGGATCCCGCACGTCCGTTCACCCTCTCCAGCGACGCCGTGGATCCCGCGGTGAAGCAGTACGAGCACCTCGTCGCCCAGCTCGAGGGCGAGGGCGTGACCGTCCGCGGCACCTACGACGTCTCGGCCCTGCGCGCCGACGCCGACATCATGCTGTGGCTCACCGGCCCGGCACCCGAGGAGCTGCAGCGGGCCTACCGCGAGCTGCGCCGCACGGAGCTGCTGGTCGGCCTCCTGCCGACGTGGAACGCGATGGGCGTGCACCGCGACGCCGAGTTCAGCTCGAACCACCTCCCCGCCTACATGCGCGGGAAGGCGCCGGCCCGCTGGCTCACGGTCTACCCCTTCGTCCGCTCCTACGAGTGGTACATCCTCCCCGAGGAGGAGCGCCGCGCGATGCTCGCCCAGCACGGGCGCCAGGGCTCGCGGTTCCGCTCCGTCCTGACCAACACGGTCGCCTCGTTCTCGCTCGGCGACTACGAGTGGATCCTCGCCCTCGAGGACGAGGAGCTCGTCAACCTCGTCGACCTCATGCGCGACCTGCGCGCCACCGAGGCCCGCCGCCACGTGCGCGAGGAAGTCCCCTTCTACACAGGACGGCGCATCGACGCCGACCAGATCGCCGAGGTGCTCCGATGAGCGACACGACCAGCGAGCCGATCCTCGTCCGCGGGGCCACCCCCGCGGCGGCCTCCGGCCCCGAGCACGTCGAGGTCCCCGTGGCATACGACGCGATCCTCCTCGCCGGCTTCGGCGGGCCCGAGGGTCAGGACGACGTCATCCCGTTCCTGCGCAACGTCACGCGAGGCCGCGGCATCCCGGAGGAGCGCCTCGAGGAGGTCGCCCACCACTACCGCCACTTCGGCGGCGTCAGCCCGATCAACGCGCAGAACCGCGCGCTGAAGAAGGCGCTCGAGGTCGAGCTCGCGAACCGCGGCATCGACCTCCCCGTGCTCTGGGGCAACCGCAACTGGGCGCCCTACATGAGCGAGGCCGTCGCGGAGGCGAAGGAGCGCGGCTTCACCGACCTGATCGCCATCGCGACCAGCGCCTACTCCTCCTTCTCGTCCTGCAGGCAGTACCGCGAGGACTACGCCGCGGCGCTCGACGCGACCGGCCTCGAGGGCGAGCTGCGGATCGACAAGGTGCGCCAGTTCTTCGACCACCCCGGCTTCGTCATGCCGTTCGTCAAGGCCGTCCACGACGGACTCGACCAGCTGCGCGAGCGGATGCCCGACCTCGACGTCACGACCGAGGTGGAGGTGCTGTTCTCGACGCACTCGATCCCCATGGCCGACGCCGAGCGCAGCGGACCCCACGAGCGCCACGAGGACGGCACCGTCGTCGACGTGCACGAGTTCGGCCCCGGCGGCGCCTACGAGGCGCAGCACCTCGCCGTCGCCGAGGTCGTCATGGCCGCGGCCACGGACGAGGACGTGCCCTGGCAGCTCGTCTACCAGTCGCGCTCCGGCCCGCCCACCCAGCCCTGGCTCGAGCCGGACATCAACGACGCCATCGCGGAGCTGCCGGCCCGCGGCCGCCGGGCGCTGCTGATCGTCCCGCTCGGCTTCGTGTCCGACCACATGGAGGTCATGTGGGACCTCGACAACGAGGCCCTCGAGACCTCGGAGGAGCACGGACTCGTCGCGCTCCGCGTCGCGACTCCCGGTACAGACCCGCTCTACGTCTCCGGCCTGGTCGACCTCGTCCTCGAGCGCGTCAACGGCGTGCCGACGGAGGACCGTCCCTCGATGACGGCGCTCGGCCCCTGGTACGACGTCTGCCGCCCCGGCTGCTGCGAGAACGTGCGAGCGGGGTTCAAGCCCGCTCTGGCGGGAGTCGCACCGTGATGAGGAGTCGTCTGTCGTGAGCATCAGAGTCGGCACCCGCGCGAGCGCGCTCGCGGTGGCGCAGACGCGGATGACGGCCGATCTGATGTCGGCCGCCGCCGGGGTGCCCGTGGAGCTGGTGCGCATCGAGTCGGACGGCGACCGCATGCGCGGCTCGCTCGCCTCCCTCGGCGGCACCGGCGTGTTCGTCAGCGCCCTGCGCGACGCGCTGCTCGCCGGGCGCTGCGATGCGATCGTGCACTCGCTGAAGGACCTGCCCACCGCTCCGGTGGAGGGCCTGCTGCTCGGAGCGGTGCCCGAGCGGGAGGACCCGCGCGACGCGCTGTGCGCCCGCGACGGGCTCACCCTCGCGACCCTGCCGGTCGGCGCCCGCGTGGGCACGGGCTCGCCCCGTCGGCGCGCGGCGCTGCTGGCCGCCCGTCCGGACCTCGAGATCGTCGACATCCGCGGCAACATCGACACCCGGCTCCGGCGGGTGCTGCCCGGCAGCGACTCGCCGCTGGACGCGATCGTGCTCGCCCTGTCCGGCCTGCGCCGTCTCGGCCGGGTCGACGCGATCACCGAGGTGCTCGGCTTCGACGTCTCGCCGCACGCCCCCGGTCAGGGAGCGCTGGCCATCGAGGTGCGCGACGAGGAGCCGTCGGAGGAGCTGCGGGCCGCTCTCGCCGCCGTCGAGCACGTCCCCACCCGCGCGGCGATCACGGCCGAGCGCTCGCTCCTCGCCTCCCTCGAGGCCGGGTGCGCCGCTCCGATCGGAGCCTCCGCGGTCGTCGAGGCGGACCGAGTGGTCCTGCACGGCGTGGTCTTCGCCGTCGACGGCGCGGCGTCCCTCTCACGGGAGGTCGCGGAGCCGGTCGATAACGGTTCGGTCGGCGGTGGTCGACACCGGGCGGATCCGCAGTATGGTGGTCGCGAACTGCCCGTCGTCGAAGCCGCGTTCCGTTGCGGCTCTCTGCTCGCTGACGCGCTTCTCGGTGCGGGTGCCGCCGAACTCGCACCCCTGGGAGCCCCTTCGTGATCGTCCCCGCCGCCTACTCCCAGTGGGAGAAGCCGTTGCAGGGGTGGCGCATCCTCGTCCCCCGCGGAGGCCCGTGGGGGGACGGTGTCGCCGCCGCTCTCCGAGCCAAGGGAGCCTCGCCCGTCGTCGCTCCGATGATCAACTTCGCGCCGACCGACGACTTCCCCGCGCTCGAGCAGGCCCTCGCCGACCTCGAGGCCGGCGCGTTCGACTGGATGACCGTCACGAGCGCCACCACCGTCGACGTCCTCTCCCTCCTGCGCACCACCGTGCCCGCGAGCACCAAGGTGGCGGCGGTCGGCGAGACCACGGCGGCCGCGCTCGTCGCCGCCGGTTACTCCGTCGACCTCGTCCCCTCCGAGGACAACTCCGCCCGCGGCCTCCTGGCCGAGTGGGAGGAGGCGACCGGCGGCCGGCACCCTCTGCGCGTGCTGACGCTCCGATCCGAGATCGCCAAGCCGCTGCTCACCGAGGGCCTCACCCGGATCGGGCACGACGTGCGCTCCGTGGTCGCCTACCGCACGGTCGGCGTCCCCGTGGAGGAGCGCGTCGTGGCCGACGTCGCCGGCGGAGCCGTGCACGCGATCCTCGTCACCTCCGGCAGCGTCGCGGAGCAGGTCCAGAAGCAGCTCGGCCCGGTGCCCGAGTCGATCCTCGTCGCCGCGATCGGCCCGCAGACCGCGAAGGACGCCCGCGCCTTCGGCCTGCGCGTCGACGTGGTCGCCGACGAGCGCTCGGCCTCCTCCCTCATCGACGCGGTCGCCGCCGTCGCCACGGAGCGCGCTCCCCGCTGAGCCGCCTCCCCGGCGCACGACGTTGGCGCACGACTTCGGCGCACGACTTCGGCGCACGACGTCGGCCAGGAGTGGTCGGCCTCGCTCCACAGGGCAGGGACCCGCCTCTCGGCTGAGGTCGTGCGCGGTACCGGGGGAGCGACTCACTCGATCCCGTGCCGCCGACGCTGTGCCGCGGTCCACAGGTGCTCCTTCCTGCGGACGAGGGTGAAGAGGGCCTCCTCGGTGCGCGGCCAGTCCTCCATGATCTGGTGGCTGTCGAGCCGGATGCAGAGGTACTCCTGCCGGGCGAGCTCGAGGTCCCGACGCCGGTCCTCGTGGAACTGCTCGATGCCGGAGTGGAAGCGGTGGCCGTCACTCTCGAGCACCAGGCGGTCTCCGATGATCTGATCGACGCGGCCGACCCCGGAGACGGGGACCTGAGTCCGGACCCGGACGTTGTGCCGACGAGTGCTCAGACGCGTCCTCGTCTCGAGGCCGGACTGGCTCCGCCCGTCGACGCGGGTGAACAGATCGCGCTTGCCGATCGGAGCGAGGGCTCGCAGGTCGAGGAGGGCGTCCGAGGTGAGCAGGCCCGTGTTCAGGGCCGAATCGATCGTCACGATCGCGTCGTCCTCGGCGACGCAGGTCACGAGATGCAGAACGGCGGCTCCGACGCCGTCCTGCGAGAACGAGCGCCTCCCCTGCCCGGGCCAGCGGCGCCAGTGACCGACCCAGCCGGGCCGGAGGTCGTGGACGGAGGAGTCGCCGAGCGCGACGTGCAGTGCGGGTCGCTCGACGGTCCAGAGCCCGAGGTGGTGCAGAAGCGAGAGGCAGGTCACCACCCCGCCCGCCCGCACGGCGGCGAGCTCGACGGGCGGCGCGGACGGCAGTGCGTACCACCCGCGGCGCACCCGGACGACGTCTCGTGAGGCCAGTGCCCGCTCGAGGGCCGCCCGCGGGACCCCGGCGGCTCGAAGTGCTCGTGCCGGTGCGAAGCCGCCGCTCGAGCGGAGAAGGGTGAGGAGCTCGTGCATGTGCGGATTCTGCCTGGGCGGGCCGGCGTCCCCGCCCGCTGGAGGGCGTACCTGGGGAGGGCGCGGACGGAAGGCGCGTGGGGGAGGACTGCACGACGTCGGCCAAGAGAGGTGGGCTTCGCTCCACAGGGCAGTGACCCGCCTCTCGGCTGACGTCCTGCGTCCGGAGCACCTCCACGGGGCGGGGCGTCCGCGCTCCCGGGAGGCGCTCGGCGGGGCGGGATTACGCTGGAGGACATGACTGCCATCCGCCCGCGCCGCCTCCGCACGACCCCCGCACTCCGCCGTCTCGTCCAAGAGACGCGCATCCATCCGGCGCAGCTGATCCTGCCCCTCTTCGTGGCCGAGGGGACCACCGAGGCCCGGCCGATCGGGTCGATGCCGGGAGTGCTGCACCACTCGCTGGACAGCGTCCGCGGAGCGGTGACGGAAGCGGCCGAGGCGGGGATCGGCGGCGTGATGCTGTTCGGCGTGCCCACCACGCGCGACGCCGTCGGCTCGGGTGCGACCGACCCCGACGGCGTCCTCAACGCCGCGACGCGGGTCGTCGTGGAGGAGGTCGGCGATGCGCTGGTCGTGCAGACCGACCTGTGCCTGGACGAGTTCACCGATCACGGCCACTGCGGCGTGCTCGACGAGCGCGGGCGCGTCGACAACGACGCCACGCTCCTCCGCTACGAGGAGATGGCGCTCGCGCAGGCCGAGGCCGGCTCCCACCTGCTCGGGCTCTCGGGGATGATGGACGGCCAGGTCGGGGCGATCCGCGCCGCTCTCGACGGCGCCGGGCACCTGGACACCGCGATCCTCGCGTACTCGGCGAAGTACGCCTCCAGCTTCTACGGTCCGTTCCGCGAGGCCGTGCAGTCCACGCTCGAGGGCGATCGCCGCACCTACCAGCAGGACCCGGCGAACCGCCGCGAGGGCCTGCGCGAGGCGACCCTCGACCTCGCCGAGGGCGCCGACGTGGTGATGGTGAAGCCGGCCATGAGCTACCTCGACGTGCTCTCGGACGTCGCCTCCGTCTCGGACGTGCCGGTCTGGGCGTACCAGGTGTCGGGGGAGTACGCGATGATCGAGGCCGCCGCTGCGAACGGCTGGATCTCGCGCGAGCCGGCGATCCTCGAGTCGGTCACGGGGATCCTCCGCGCGGGTGCCGACGCCGTGCTCACCTACTGGGCCGTCGAGATCGCCCGCGACCTGCTGAAGTAGCCGCTCCTGGGCCCCGGAGCGAGCCTCGGCATCTCGTCCGAAAGCGCTCCTCCGGCGCCGGGGCGCCGAGCGGCGCGCGTACCCTGGAGGGGTGACCACCTCGGCGAACGACACCCTGTACGAGCGTGCCCGGCACGCGATCCCCGGAGGCGTCAATTCGCCCGTCAGAGCGTTCCGCTCGGTCGGCGGGACCCCGCGCTTCATGGTGTCCGCCGCCGGCCCCTACATCACGGACGCGGACGGGCGCGAGTACGTCGACCTCGTCTGCTCCTGGGGCCCCGCCGTCCTCGGTCACGCGCACCCCGAGGTCGTCGCGGCGGTGCAGGAGGCGGCCGCCCGCGGCCTCTCGTTCGGCGCGTCCACTCCGGCCGAGACGGACCTCGCCGAGCTGGTCGAGGCGCGGATCACGGCCGGGGGAGTCTCGCCGATCGAGAAGCTCCGCCTGGTCTCGACCGGCACCGAGGCGACGATGACGGCGATCCGCCTCGCCCGCGGCGTCACCGGCCGCGACCTGCTGATCAAGTTCTCCGGCCACTACCACGGCCACTCCGACGGGCTGCTGGCCGACGCCGGCTCCGGTCTCGCGACCCTCTCGCTGCCCGCCTCCGCCGGCGTCACGGCCGCGACCGCGGCGCAGACGATCGTCCTGCCGTACAACGACCTCGAGGCGGTGCGCGCGGTCCTGGCGGAGCGCGGCGCCGACATCGCCGCGGTCATCACCGAGGCCGCGGCGGCCAACATGGGCGTCGTCGCCCCGGACCCGGGCTTCAACGCGGCCCTCGCCGAGCTCGTGCACGCGAACGGATCGCTGCTGATCATGGACGAGGTGCTGACCGGGTTCCGCGTGAGCGCCGGCGGCTGGTGGGGGCTCGAGAACCGCGGCGCCGAGGCTCCGTACCGGGCCGACCTCTACACCTTCGGCAAGGTCATCGGCGGAGGGATGCCGGTCGCGGCTCTCGGCGGCCGTGCGGACGTCATGGACCACCTGGCGCCACTAGGGCCGGTGTACCAGGCGGGCACCCTCTCCGGGAACCCGGTCGCGGTGGCCGCGGGCATCCGGACGCTGCAGCTGGCCGACGACGCGGTCTACGCCTCGCTCGACGCCACGGCGCGGACGCTGCAGCGCGAGGTGTCGGCGGCGCTGACCGCCGAGGGCGTCGCGCACACGGTGCAGACGGCCGGGAGCCTCTTCAGCTTCATGTTCACGGACCTGGGCCGACCGGTGCGCGACTACGCCGAGGTCCAGGCGCAGGAGTCGTTCCGCTACCCGGCGTTCTTCCACGCGATGCTCGACGCGGGCGTCTCGCTGCCGCCGTCGGTCTACGAGGCATGGTTCGTCTCGGCGGCGCACGACGACGCGGCCGTCGGGCGCATCGTGGACGCGCTGCCGGCGGCGGCGAAGGCCGCGGCGGCCGCCCGGGCGTAGGCTCCCGGGTCGCCCGGGATCGGGCGGGACGTCCTCGCCGTACCGGGCGACGGACCGTCCCGTGCGCCCGGCCGCCGGCGTGCGGCGACCGGGCAGGGGCGGGAGTCCTCAGCCCCGGCGCGAGACCGACTTCGGCAGCACGAACACCAGCGCGAAGGCGGCGACCGCCATCAGGGTGCTGAGGAGCATCGCGGGAGCCGCGGCGTCGAGGAAGCCCGAGGCGACCGTGTCCGGACCCGTGATGACGAGGCTCCCGAACAGCACGCTGCCGATGACCGCGATGCCGACGGCCGAGCCGATGCGCTGGATCGCCGAGATCACGCCACTGGCCGCGCCCGCGTCCTGCGGGTCGACGGTCGAGACGATGAACTGCACGTTCGGGGCGATGAAGAAGCCGTTGCCCAGGCCCGCGATCAGCAGCGGCGGCAGGAGCTGCCAGTTGCTGATCGAGTCCGGCGTCGCGGTCAGCAGCACCAGCCAGACCCAGCCGAGCCCGATGGCGAGCAGGCCGCTGCCCATCACCAGCACGTTGCGGCCCAGGCGCGCGGTCATCCGGTTGCTCTGCGAGGAGCTGATGATGCTGCCGATCGCGAAGGGGATCGACACCAGTCCCGACTCGAGAGCGGTGTGGCCGAGGCCCGACTGCCAGAGCAGCGAGATGGTGAAGAAGATGCTCGTGAAGGCGGCGAAGTAGACCAGCGCGAGGATCACGCCCCCCGTGAAGGCCGGGTGGCGGAACAGCGACGGCGGCACCAGCGGAGCGCGGCCACGGCGGACGTGGAGGACCTCCCAGGCGCCGAACGCGGCGAGGAGCAGCACTCCGCCGGCGATCGAGAGGAAGGTCCACAGCGGCCAGCCCTCGTCCTCGCCCTGGATGAGCGGGACGAGCAGAGCGACCAGGCCGCCGGAGACGAGCACGAGGCCGAGCCAGTCGACGCCTCCGCTCGGGGCGCGATCGCCTGCCTCGAGGTCGCGGCGGGCGGGGAGGAGGACGGCGGCGGCGATCAGGGTCGCGACGCCGATGGGCAGGTTCACCCAGAAGACCAGGCGCCAGCCGTTCTCGTCGCCGAAGGCCTGGATGATCAGGCCGCCGATGATCGGGCCGAGCGCCGACGAGACGCCGAGGACCGCGCCCATCACCGCGAAGGCCTTGCCCCGCGAGGGACCGCGGAAGAGGAGCTGGATGTAGGCGTTGACCGCCGGGACGAAGACGCCGCCCGCCAGGCCCTGCACGATGCGGGCGATGACGAGCTGGGTGTCGTCCGCGGCCAGTCCGCACGCGAAGCTGGCGACAGTGAACAGGGCGATGCCGCTGACGAAGACCCACTTGTGCCCGAAGCGGTCGCCGAGGCGGCCGGCGGGGATCAGGGCGAGGCCGAACGCGAGGGCGTAGCCGGAGATGATCCAGGAGAGCGTCGACTCGGAGGCGTCGAGCGTGGTGCGGATGGTGGGCAGCGCCACGTTCACGATGGTCGTGTCGAGCAGGGCGATGAACATGCCCGCGAGCAGGACGATCAGCGAGCGCCAGGCGCGCTTGTCGGGGGCGGGAGGGGCGCCGGTCGATCGGGCGGTCGACGTCTCGGTCATCGCAGGAGTGCCTTTCGAGC